>DATLQE010000262.1:0-3358 GCA_035535335.1 Lapillicoccus sp.
GTCCGCGGACACCGGCTGGATCGACCGCGCCCGCGGCGAGGGCCGATTGGTGGCCCGCCACCACTCAGGAATCGCCTTGATAGCGGCCGGAATCGAGGCCTACGAGGACGAGGAGCAGGTCGAGGTCACCCGCCTGCTCGAGACGGCCCGGGGTGGCCGGCCGCAGGTGCAGCACAAGGTCGGCCGCGCCGTCGACCTCAAGCTCCGGGGCGTCGTGCACAAGGTCCTCGTCATGCGCACCGGTCCGCAGCGGTTCCGGGTCACCGTCGACGATCACGAACCGCTCGACGCGTCCCTCGAACGAATCGACGAGTATGCGAGCCGGCTCACCGTCGAAGGCTCCGGTGGTCACACCTTCCGGCTCATCACCGCCACGCACGGCCCGGTCCACCTCGTCGAGGTCGACGGGACGACGCACCGGGTGAGCCGTGACGAGGGGGGCGTGCTCCGCTCACCCGCGCCGGCCCTGGTGGTCGCGACCCCCGCGTCGGTCGGCACCCGGGTCGCCGCCGGCGCCCCGGTGCTCGTGCTCGAGAGCATGAAGATGGAGACCGTCCTGCCGGCGCCGTTCGCCGCGACGGTCAAGGAGCTGCTCGTCGCCACCGGCAGCCAGGTCGAGACCGGAGCGCCGTTGGTGCGCCTCGAACCGGTCGCCGACGACGACGCAGCCGAGGCCGCGACGCCAGAGGGCGACGACGGCGCGGCCGAGGACCTCGAGCTGCCGTCGAGCCGAACGGTGCGCACCGCCGCCGAGGAGGCCGAGCACCAGCTGACCGACCTGTCCGGGATGCTCCTCGGCTACGACCTCGACCCGGGCAACGAGGGGCGCACCCTCGGCGCATACCTCAGCGCTCGCGAGTCCCTGACCGCGGACGGCGAGACACCCGTCGACCGTGAGGTCTCCCTGCTCTCGCTCTTCGCGGACTTCGCCGAGCTGAGCCGCAACCGCCCCGCCGGCGAGGACCAGCACGTCGAGAACCTCGTCCACTCGCCGAAGGAGCGGTTCCACACCTTCCTCCAGACCTTCGACATCGAGCGGGGCGCGCTGCCCGAGGACTTCCGGCAGCGGCTCCTGCGCGTGCTGCGCCACTACGGCGTCGACAACCTCGACCGCACCCGTGAGCTCGACAACGCCGTGTTCCGGGTGTTCCTCGCTCAGCAGCGGTCCGCCCCGGACGTGCAGCTGGTCATGGCCCTCCTGCAGCACTGGATGAACGAGCCGGTGCCGTCCGACCCGTCGCTCGCCGGGGCGGCCCGCGAGGTCCTGGACCGGCTGGTGCTGGCCACCCAGCTGCGGTTCCCGATCGTCGGCGACCTGGCGCGGAGCGTGCGGTTCCGCTGGTTCGACCAGCCCTTGGTCGACGCCGACCGCGCCGCCGTGCTGGCCTCGGTCCGCGAGCAGGTCGCGCTGCTGGCCGACCGGCCGGACGCCGCCGACCGCGCCGAGCGGATCGACGCCCTGGCCGCGATCCCGGAGCAGATCGTCCGGTTCCTTCTCGAACGCCTCGAGAACGGGCTGCCCTCAACCGAGCCGATGCTCGAGGTTCTCATCCGACGGCACTACCGCGAGTACGAGCTGGACCACATGACGTCGACGACGGTCGACGGGCGTCCCTTCGCGGTGGCGGACTACCTCCTCGACGACCGCCCCACGCACCTCGTGTCGACGATCGGCCGGGTCGACGAGCTGGTCTCCGGCAGCGCTCTGGTCGAGGCGGTCACGCGCGAGGTGGACGCCGCGCCGTCAGGGCACGAGAGCGTCGTCGACCTCTACCTGTTCTGGCCCGAGGCTCCGGAGAACGCCGACGACGCCTCCGCTGCGCTGCGCTGGATGATGGAGCAGCTCGACGTCATCCAGCGGGTCCGGCGCATCGCCATTGCGGTGGGCGCCGGGTCGGAGCGGCCACCGGCGTACTTCACGTTCCGGCCCAGCGACGAGGCTGGCGTCGTCGAGGACGACCTCGTCCGCGGCGTCCACCCGATGGTCGGCCGGCGCCTCAACCTCTGGCGGCTGCGCAACTTCACGCTGACCCGTCTCGAGGCGCCTGAGGACGTCCTCCTCTACCTCGCCGTCGCCACGGAGAACCCCGCCGACCAACGGCTCATCGCGCTGGCGCAGGTCCGGCAGTTCGGGGTCGTCCGCGACGAGTCCGGCCGGATCACCGCGCTCCCCCACGTCGAGCGGGCCATCGCCAACTGCCTGGAGGCGATCCGCCGGGCGCGAGCGGCCCGCGGCAGCAAGGGCGCCCGCCTGGACATGAACCACGTCTGGCTTCAGGTGTGGCCGGTCATCGAGGCCGAGGTCGACCAGCTCACCGCGCTGCAGAACACCATCGCGCCGCTCACCGCCGGCGCGGGCATCGAGGAGATCCGAGCCGACGGCCGCGTGGCCGGCGCGAACGGCTCGGTGACGCCGATCTCCGCGCGGTTCTTCTACCAGGCCGGTTCCGGTGTCACGTCGACGGTCGGGCTGCCCGCGACCGAGCGGCTCAAGCCGATCGACGACTACCAGCAGAAGGTGCTGCGGGCGCGACGGCGCGGGACGGTCTACCCCTACGAGATGCAGGAGCTCGTCGCGGGACCGGGCGGTACGTCGGAGGAGTACGACCTCGACGACACCGGCCGGCTGGTGCCCGTCGAGCGGCCGCCCGGCCTCAACAAGGCCGGCATCATCGTCGGTGTCGTCACGACGCGAACCGCCTTGCATCCTGAAGGGATCCGTCGGGTGGTGCTCAGCGGCGACCCGACCCGCGCCCTCGGTGCGGTCTCCGAGGCGGAGTGCGCTCGCATCATCGCGGCGCTCGACCTCGCCGAGGAGCTGGACGTCCCCGTCGAGTGGTACGCGTTGTCCGCGGGCGCGCGCATCTCGATGGACTCCGGCACAGAGAACATGGACTGGGTGGCCCGGGCGCTCAAGCGGATCATCGAGTTCACCCAGGCGGGTCACGAGATCAACGTCATCGTCGCGGGGATCAACGTCGGCGCCCAGCCGTACTGGAACGCCGAAGCGACGATGCTCATGCACACCAAGGGAATCCTGGTGATGACTCCGGACAGCGCCATGGTGCTCACCGGCAAGCAGTCGCTCGACTTCTCCGGTGGCGTCTCGGCGGAGGACAACTTCGGGATCGGCGGGTACGACCGGGTCATGGGCCCCAACGGCCAGGCACAGTACTGGGCCCCGAACCTCGGCAGTGCCCTGCAGATCCTCCTCGCCCACTACGACCACACGTATGCGGCGCCGGGCGAGTCCGGGCCGCGTCGCGTGGAGACCACCGATCCCACGGACCGTGATGTCACCACGTACCCGCACGCCATGGACGGCAGCGACTTCACCACCGTCGGCGACATCTTCTCC
>DATLQE010000263.1:0-4422 GCA_035535335.1 Lapillicoccus sp.
TAGGAACGACTCTGACGCACCAGTGGTTCGCGAACCAGGTCCACTCAGGCGCAGATAGGCCGGACCAATCTGAGCCGGGACGTCACCGTCGACGAGCCCGGCCCTGGAGGAGTGGACCGACCCGGCGCACCGCGTCGGCGATTGCGGTCTCGCGGACGTTGCCGAACCCCAGCACCAACTCGGCCGGCTCGGTCCCCCGGTCACTGCGGTACCGGCTCATCCCGTAGACGGCGACCGACCGCGCCGCACACCATTCGACCGCCGACTCCTCGGTGACACCGGACGGCAACCGCAGTACCGCGTGGCACCCCGCGGCCAGCCCGGTGACCGCGACGTCCGACGCATACCGGGCCAGCGAGGAGACCAGTGCCTCCCGGCGTCGCTTGTACAGCGTCCGCATCTGCCGCAGGTGCCGGTCGAACCGGCCGGACTCCATAAGCGCTGCGAGCGCCAGCTGGTCGAGCCCCGGCGCTCCGCGACCGAGCAGCTGCTTCTCCACACCGACCGCCTCGCGCAGCCGTGGTGGGCAGATCAGCCAGCCCATCCGCAGCGTCGGCGACAGGGTCTTGCTAGTCGAGCCCATGGCGAGGACACGGTCCGGAGCCAGGCCCTGAACCGCACCGACCGGCTGGCGGTCGTACCGGAACTCCGCGTCGTAGTCGTCCTCCACGACGAAGCCGTCCACGGCGTTCGCCCACTCGACGAGCGCGTGCCGTCGCTCCGGAGCGAGCACCACTCCAGTAGGCGCCTGATGGGCCGGCGTCGTCACCACGACCCGGGCGGGCGTACGAGCCAAGGCAGCGACGTCGAGGCCGAGCTCGTCGACCGGAACCGGGACGACCCGCGTACCGCTGCGTCGAGCGATCTCGTCGTGGTCGACCGGACCGGGGTCCTCCACGGCGACCGTCGTCACGCCCTCGGCGAGCAGGGCTCGCAGGACGAGGTTGTGGCCGTAGCGGAATCCCGCGCAGACCACCACGGCGTCCGGGTCGGCGACCGCGCCGCGAACCCGGCGCAGGTATGCGGCGAGCACACCCCGCAGCTGCGCCGAGCCGGCGCCGAGCTCGTCGCCGAGGTCCGCCGCCGTGGCCGTCCGGCCGGCGACCCCCATGGCCCAGAGCCAGTCCCGCATCGGGAAGCTGCGCATGTCAGGGACGCCGTACTCGAAGTCGACCTCGTACGGCGGGCGCGTCGGACGAGGCGGCGCGGGTGTCGGGGCTTCCGCGCCGCCGGAGGCGACCACCGTGCCCGAACCCTGGGCCGACCGGAGGTATCCCTCGGACTCGAGCTGCGCGTACGTGTCGACGACGACCCCGCGCGAGACACCGAGCTGGGCGGCGAGCGCCCGGGAGGCCGGCAGCCGCTCGCCGCGCTCGAGCCGGCCGGACCGGATCGCGTCGCGCAGCCGCTCCTGGAGCTGGCGGGCGAGCGGCAGACCCGAGCTGCGCTCCAGACCGAGCAGCAGCTCCGGACCGTCCCGTGACCAGTCGACGGTCACGAGCCGGAGGTCGGCGGGGAGATTGCGATGACCAGCCGCACCAGCTCCTCCCGGAACCGGGCCGGGTCGACCAGGTGCTCGGCCACGAGGACGTCGGCGACGTCGGTCGACTTGATCGCGTCGAGCGCGTCCCGTCCCGACCGCGTCAGGCTTACGACGAGGCGGCGCCGGTCGACGGTGTCCCGGCGGCGCTCGACGTGACCGGTGCGCTCGAGCCGGTCCAGGACCCGGCTCATGGTCTGCTCCTCCACCCGGCTGGCCGCGGCCAGCTGGCGCTGGGTGAGCGCGCCGTCCTCCAGCGCGTCGAGCGCCAGCAGGCCGGCGTGGGTGAGCCCGCGGTCGGCGAGCCAGGCGTTCCAGTCGTGCTCGACGAGGCGCGCCGCCGTCGACAGCAGCCGGCCGAGCGACCACGTGTCCGGACCGCCCGTGCCCGAACCGTCCCCGCGGACGGCGTGGGGCGACGCGTCGGCTGGCACGAACCGACCTTAGCGACCTATATTGCTCAGCATGCTCAGTAATTTCCGGGCTCCGTGGTGGGGGCTCGTCGTGATCAGCCTGGGCGTCTCGCTCATCGAGAGCACCGCCGTGCCTGTCCCGGCCACCACCTCCTCGGAAGGAACGGCATGACCACCACCCACGACACGTCGACACCGCCGCAGCGAGCCACGGGCCGCGACCGCGCCCGCCAGCTGACCGTCACCGGGTCCGAGATCCTGTGCGTCGTCGGCACGCTGTACGGCGTCGGGCTCCTCGGCACCCGCGTCGAGGAGAGCTCCGGAGGGGCGCTGTCGGCCGAGGCCACCCGGATCGCGCCTGCGACACCGGCCTTCTCGATCTGGAGCGTCATCTACCTGGGCCTCGCGGCATACACCGTCTGGCAGTGGCTGCCGTCCTCGGTGACCGAGCGCACCCGCTCCACGGGCTGGCTGGCCGCCGTGTCGATGCTCCTCAACGCCGCCTGGCTCCTCGTCACGCAGCAGGGCTGGATCTGGGCGAGCGTCGTCGTCATCGTGGCCCTGGCCCTCGTCCTCGGCGAGCTGCTCCGACGCCTCACGCAGCACCCGGCGACCGGCCTTCCGGAGCGGGTCGTCGTCGACGGGACCTTCGGGCTCTACCTGGGCTGGGTGGCCGTCGCGACCTGCGCCAACGTCACCGCCGCCCTGGTCGCCTCGGGCCTCCGACCGGCCGACGCGGTCAGCGACACCCTGGCCGTCGTGGTGCTCCTCGTCGCCGCCGGGCTGGGCGTCGTCTTCGCTCGAAGGCTGCACGGCCGTTGGGCGGTGGCCGCCGCGATGGCGTGGGGGCTCGGCTGGATCGCCGTCGGCCGCAGCAGCGGCAGCCCACAGTCGCTCGTCGTCGCGCTGGCCGCCGCCGTCGCCGCCATCGTCGTGCTGGCCGTCGTGCCCTGGGCGCGACAGACGTCGGCTCGGGCCTAGACGGACACCCGCGCCAGCCGCGACTCGAGCCAGTCGACGAGGTCGACGATGACCTCGAACTGGTTGGTCTCGTTGAACACCTCGTGCCGGGCGCCAGGCCACACCCGGACGGTGATGTCGGTGAGGCCGGCGGCGCGGTACCGGTCGACGAGCGCGTCGACGAGGACGAGACCGCCCCCCACCGGGTCCATCTCCCCGACCGTCACGTAGACGGGAAGGTCCTTGCGGATCCCGGCGAGTCGCTCTGGATCGGTGGCCACCCGGGCACCAGCGAACAACCCTCTGGTACCAAGGGAATCCAGCCCGAACCCGCACCAGCGGTGTTCCATGTAGGCGTCGACCTCCGCCTCGTCCCGGCTCAGCCAGTCGAAGTCGGTCCGCTGCGGTTGGAACGCGGCGTTGAACCCGGACAGGTCCATCGGCGCGTCGAGGTCCATCATCGGTTCCATCAGGTCGACCGCCGCCGTCCCCGACAGCGCGACGGCGTCGACCTCGTCGCTCCGGTCGAGGAGCAGCTGCTGGGCGGCGAAGGAACCGAGGCTGTGGGCCACCAGTCCCAGCGGCAGCCCGGGATGTGCATCTCTAGCCCGGTCGCCCATCCGGCCGATGTCGGCCACCAGCTCCGTCCACCCGGACTCGCCGAGGACGCCGTAATCCGCCTCGCTCGCAACGGAGTTCGCGTGCCCACGGTGGTCGTGGGCATACACGACGAACCCGGCGGCAGTCAGCGCCTCGGCCACTCGGGCATACCGCGTGGCGTACTCGCCCACCCCGTGGGTGATCTGCACGATCGCCTTGGGATCGCCTTCGGGGTCCCATCGGTATGCGGCGATGGTCACGCCCTCGGTACTGGGAAAGTCGACACGGGCCGGTTCGCTGGTCATGCCGGAAAACCTAACGGGCGGCGCATCGCCGCGAACCAGCCGTAGCCTGCTTCGCGTCAGAGGTGGGCCTGGTCGATCGCCGACTGGAGCGACTGGACGTACCCGTCGCTCGTCACCGTGGCGCCGGAGACGGCGTCGATGTCCGCGCTCTGCGCCTGCGTCGCCTCCTGGGCCAGGACCGGTAGCGCGTAGGCGTTGATCTGCCGGTCGCGGGGGTTGGCCTGCGGGTACTCGACCGCCTCGGCGGCCGTGATCTTCCCGTCGGCCACCGTGATCTGGACCTGGACGGCCCCCCACCGGGTCATGACGGAGTTGCCGGTGTAGGTGCCCGAGGCGGTCGAGCCCCCGGACCCGCTCGACGACCCATTCGAAGACCCGCTGGAGGACCCGTTCGAGGACCCGCTGGAGGTCTCGCTCGACGATGCGGACCCGCCACCGGACGACGCCGGACCGGCGACCGCGGTCGACCCCTCGTTGCGGCTCGTGTGGTAGCTGAACAGCAGGACCAGCCCACTGATCGTGCTCATGACCGCGATGACGATGCGACGCATGCTCGTTCCCCCTACCAGGTGAATCGCTCGAGATGGATCGCGTCGCGCGGTAC
>DATLQE010000264.1:0-3821 GCA_035535335.1 Lapillicoccus sp.
TGATCAGCTCGAGGATGCTCGACGCCGCCGTCGCGAGGACGAAGAGCATGAGCACCAGCCCGATGGCGGTGTCCAGCGCCTGCGACCCGAACATGTCCCGACGATAGGGGCAGCATCGGACAAAGCCTGGGAGCCACAGCGACTGGTCGCGGCCCACAGCCAGCTGCCAATTGCGTCGAGTACGGTCGTTCGGTGACCGACCACCACGCAGCCCGCGCCACGGAGGGCGGATCCGGCCAGATCGCGGCTGACACCGTCGTCAGGGACCACCCGACCGAACACCGCTACGAGATCACCGTCGCCGGACGGCCCGCAGGTTACGGGGCCTACCTCGACCGGCCCGGCGGTGAAGGCGGCGGCCAGCGTCGCGTCTTTCTCCACACCGAGATCGACACGCAGTACGAAGGCCAAGGCCTCGGCAGCGTCCTCGCCAGGGCGGCGCTCGCCGACGTGCGCGCGTCAGGGCGGCGTGCCGTGGCCGTGTGCCCGTTCATGGCGGCCTATCTCAAGCGGCATCCCGAGGAGGCCGACATCGTCGACCGCGCCACGCCGGCGATCCTCTCGTCCCTCTGAGCCGGCGAGTCTCTGATGTCCGCCCGGGACGTGGACGTCCTCGTCCTTGGCGCCGGCTTGTCCGGGATCGGCGCCGCCTGGCACCTGCAGCACGAGCGGCCCGGTACCTCGTTCGCGATCCTCGAGGCCCGCGACACCATCGGCGGGACGTGGGACCAGTTCCGCTTCCCCGGCGTCCGGTCGGACTCGGACATGCACACCTTCTCTTTCCCCTACCGGCCGTGGCGCGGTCTCGAGTCCCGAGCGGACGGCGCGCAGATCCTGGCCTATCTCAGGGAGACCGCCGCCGCATACGGGATCGACACCCGGATCCGGTTCGGACGTAGGGTGATTCGGGCGGAATGGTCCTCCGCTGATGCTCGCTGGACGCTCGACGTGCAGGCGCGGGGTAGCCGCGAGACATGGACCTGCGCCTTCCTCTACGGGTGCACCGGGTACTTCGACCACGCCGCCGGCTACACGCCGTACTTCGCCGGTGCCGACGACTTCCGCGGAGAGGTGATCCATCCTCAGTTCTGGCCCGAGGATCTGGACGTGCGCGGGCGCCAGGTCGTCGTCATCGGCAGCGGTGCGACCGCCGTGACGATCGTCCCCGCCCTGGTCGACGCGGGCGCCGACGTGACCATGGTCCAGCGCTCGCCGAGCTGGGTGTTCGGTGTACCGGGCCATGACGTGACCGCCGCGCGGCTGCGCCGTTGGCTGCCCGGCTCCGTCGTCGCCCGGGTCTTGCGGACGGGGAACGCGGCGATGACCATCGGCCTGTATGCGCTGTCCCGACGGGCGCCCCGCGTGGCCGCGGCAATGCTCCGGCGCGGTATGCGGGAGGTCGTCGGCGACGAGACGGTCGCCGAGCACTTCAGCCCGCACTACGGCCCGTGGGAACAGCGGCTCTGCGTCGCGCCGGACCACGACTTCCTCCGGGTGGTGGCGAACGGTCGTGCGCGACTGCTGACCGACCACATCGCCCGGTTCGTGCCGTCGGGGCTTGAGCTCGGGTCAGGGGACGTCGTCGAGGCCGACGTCGTGGTCACCGCGACCGGGCTGGTCATGCTGCCGTTCGGCGGGATCGAGCTGGTCGTGGACGGGCGTTCGATCGACCTCGGAGCGACGTTCGTCTACCGCGGCGCGATGATCAGCGGCGTGCCCAACGCCGCCCTCTGCGTCGGCTACGTGAACGCGTCGTGGACGCTGCGGACCGAGGTGACCCACGAGTTCGTCTGCCGGGTGCTCGGCTATCTCGACGAGCATGGTGCCGAGTCGGCCACGCCGGTCGCCCCGGCCGGTATGCGTGCCCGTCCGGTGATGGACCTGACCTCCGGCTACGTGCTCCGGGGCCAGGACCGCTTCCCCAAACAGGGTGACCGGGAGCCGTGGACCATTCGGCAGAACTGGTTCGTCGACCGCCGCGCTGTCCGACGGGCCCAGGTCGACCAGGACATGACGTTCGTGGCGCGGCACCAGCCTGGCCGCGAGGCGGCGCGTCTGACGCATACCGTCGGACAGGCGTCGTGAGCCGGCTGCCGCGGTTTCACTTTCGCGGCCGGACCGCCGTGGTCACCGGTGCTGCCAGCGGGATCGGCGAACAGATCGCCCACGCCCTGGCTCGGCGCGGGACCACCTTGGTGTTGCTCGACCGGGACGCGGAGCGGCTGAGGGCAGTGGCGTCGGAGGTGCGGTTCCTCAACCCCGAGGTCGAGGTGGGCACGATCGTCGTCGACCTGGCCGACGCCCCGGCCCTCGATCTCGTGGCGGAGGGGGTGCGCGCCACGCACCCGCGAATCGACCTGTTGGTGAACAACGCGGGTGTCGCGATGGCCGGACTCTTCGAGCAGATGTCGCTCGAGGAGTTCGAGTGGCTGGTCGACGTCAACCTCCGGGCGCCGGTTCGGTTGACGCACCACCTGCTGCCGGCGCTGGTGGCTGCGGCCAACGCCCACGTGGTCAACGTGTCCAGCGTGTTCGGGATCATCGCGCCGCCGGGCCAGACGGCATACAGCACGAGCAAGTTCGGGCTACGCGGATTCAGCGAGGCGCTGCGGTCGGAGATGCGTCCGCACGGCATCGGCGTGACGACAGTCCATCCGGGCGGCATCCGGACGGCCATCGCCCGCAACGCGCCGAGCGCCTCGGGCGTGCGGGAGGAGGACATCGCGGCGGGTCGCGCGGCCTTCGACCGTGCGCTGCGGATCCCGCCGGAACGGGCGGCGGAGCTCATCGTGCGCGCGGTCGAGTGCCGCAAGTCCCGGCTGCTCATCGGGGCGAGTGCCCGGATCCCCGACCTGGCTGCTCGACTCGCCCCGGTCGGCCACTCGCTGGCGTTCCGGCCGATGCTGGCGCGAGCCCCGGGCTCCCTCGGTCAGTCCGCGTCGCGTCGCTAGGCCGTGAGGGTGGCCAGCTGCCGCTCGACCGCTCCCGTCGTTCGTTCGAGGTCACCGGTGGCCAGCAGGTCGAGCATGGCGCCCCGCAGGACGGCGAGCACGGCGGTTCGGGTAGCGACCGCGGCCTGCGTGCCCCGGCTTCGTGACGGCTGTGCGTCAGAGAGAAGGTCCAGCCAGTCCGCCACCGTCCGCTCGGCGAACCCCGCCCAAGGACCGTGCGGGTCGACGAGGGACCGGGCGTACGCCTCGACCCACAGCGCGAGCAGGCCGCGGTGATCTGAGGCGGAGAGCCAGTCCCAGAGGTGACGGGCCGTCGTGACGAGGTCAGGGCTCTTCGTTTCGTTGCGAAGCCGGTCGAGCATGGCCAGCTCGTCGATCCGGGCTCTCGCCAGGAGCGCCCGGATCAGCCCGTCCTTGCTGTCGAATAGGTACAGCAGGACGCGAGGGCTGGATCCGATCGCCTGGGCCAAGGGACGAAGTGACAGGTCGGCGAGGCCCTGCTCCACCGCATACTGGTATGCGGCTTCCAGCAGCTCGGTCTCGCGGGGGGATGGTCCGTTCTTGCGCGCAGGGGTTGCGACCGTGGTGGGCACGAGGCATTCTGACACGCGTGACTGAAACGATCGTTTCACTGCCCGGAGTGACCATTCGGAGCGCTGAACGCGCCGGTGACCTGGGCTGGGTCGTGATGGCCCACGGGGAGCAGTACGCGGCCGAGTTCGACTGGGGCGCGAGTTTCGAGGCGCTGGTGGCTCGGATCGTCGCCGACTTCGCGGGCTCCCACGATGCGGCGCGTGAGGCGGCGTGGGTGGCCGAGCTGGACGGGGAACGCGTCGGTTGCGTGTTCTGCGTTGCCACGGACGAGACGAC
>DATLQE010000265.1:0-3351 GCA_035535335.1 Lapillicoccus sp.
AACGCGCGCGCGGCCCTGCTCGGCGCGGCGTGGCACGTCGTCGTCGCCGACCACCAGAGCGAGGGCCGTGGTCGGCTGGCCCGCACGTGGGAGGCACCACCGGGAACCTCGGTCGCGGTGTCGGCGACGCTGCCCGTCCCGCCCCGCGGGCACGGGTGGATGCCGCTGCTGGCCGGCCTGTCCGTGGCCGAGGCGGTGTCCTCGATCACCGGTCTGGCCACCGAGCTCAAGTGGCCGAACGACGTTCTGCTGCCCGGCGACGCCGACCGCAAGGTCTGCGGCGTCCTGTGCGAGGTCGTGACCGGCCCGGGCGAGGACTGCGTTGTCGTCGGAGCCGGCATCAACGTCGACCAGGACCGCGACCAGCTGCCCGTCGACAGCGCCACGTCACTGCGCCTGGCGGGAGCCGGCGACGTCGACCGGAATCGGCTCGTCGCCGCATACCTCTCGGCATTGGGGCGCTGGTATGCGTGCCTGACCGGTGGCGACGAGGCTGGGCTTCGCGACGCATACCGGCGGCGGTGCGGCACCCTCGGGCAGGAGGTCGTCCTGAGCCGGCCGCAGGGAGCCGACGTCCTCGGCTGGGCCGTGGCCGTCGACGACGACGGCCGCCTGGTCATCGAGGGCGCGGACGGACGGCACCCCTGGGCCGCGGGTGACGTCACACATCTCCGATCGGCGAGGTGAACCGGGTCTCTGCCGTTGGCATGATGCTCGTATGGGCGAGACGCCGCCGGCCGACGCGGCCCGGGACGAGGCGGCCGTGACCGGACAGGACCTGGAGGACGTCACGGCTGCCCTGCTGGCCCGACCGCTAGACCTGAGCCGACGCGACGTCAGCCGCGAGGCCCACGTGAGCCTGACCAACGCGCGCCGGTTCTGGCAGGCCCTCGGATTCCCCCTCGTCAACAACGACGAGCTGCTCTTCACCACGGCCGACGTCGACGCCCTCACGGTCGTGGCCGGGCTGGTGCGGCACGGTGACCTGGACGAGGCGACCGCCCTCCAGCTGACTCGCGCCTTCGCGCGGACCGCGGACCGGTTGGCCTCCTGGCAGGTGCAGCTCGTCGCCGAGTCCGTCGAGGCGGAGCGGGAGGCGGCCGGTGACCTCTCGGCCGACCACTCGTCGCGGGCCACGGCGCAGGCGACCGCACGGTACCTCGTCGACCTGGCCGACGACCTCGAGCCGCTCCTGGTGTATGCCTGGCGCCGCCACCTCGCGGATGCCGTGTCCCGACTTCTCACGGACGCCGAGCCGGAGACGGCCGAGGAGGGGATCTACCGGCACATCGGGTTCGCCGACCTCGTCGCGTTCAGCACGCTGGTTCGCAAGTCGACGGAACGCGAGCTGTCGGAGATCGTCAAGAGGTTCGAGGCGCTGAGCGCCGACGTCGTCACCGCGCACGGCGGGCGGATCGTCAAGACGGTCGGCGACGAGATCCTCTTCTCGAACCGCAACGCCGCCCCGGCCGCCGCAACCGCCATCGACCTCGTCGAGGCGATCGCCACCGACGAGCTGCTGCCGGACCTGCGCGTCGGACTGGCCGCCGGCCGGGTCATGCCCAAGCTGGGCGACGTCTTCGGCACGGCGGTGAACCGCGCGGCCCGCCTCACCGCCATCGCCCACCCCGGCAGCGTCCTCGTCGACGAGGTCGTGGCGGACTCACTCGACGACGTCTCGGGGTTCGAGCTCACGCCCCTGCGGCCGCGGACCCTGCGCGGGGTGGGCAAGGTCGAGCCGTACCTGCTCGCCCGGGCCACGACCGCCGTGCGCCGGGTGGCGTCGGCCGCGGAGTCCGGCCGGGTGCTCGGACCCGATGACCAGGAGGAGACGCCATGACGACGGAGGTCGACGCCTTGGTCCGCATCGAGGCCGACGGCGAGGGCCATGTGATCGAGATCGTGCTCGACCGGCCGGAGGCACTGAACGCCGTGTCCACGGCGATGGCGACAGCGATCTCCGAGGCCACCACGCGCGTGGCCGCCGACCCCCAGGTACGGTGTGTCGTCCTGCGGTCGAGCCAGGACCGGGCGTTCTGTGTGGGGGCGGACCTCAAGGAGCGCAACGCTTTCAGCGACGCCGACCTGGTTCGGCAGCGGCCGGTGGCGCGGGCCGCATACCGCGGGGTCCTCGACCTGCCGGTCCCCGCGATCGCCGCGGTGGAGGGGTACGCGCTCGGCGGCGGGTACGAGCTGGCGCTGTCCTGCGACCTCATCATCGCCGGTTCGACCGCGACCGTGGGCCTGCCCGAGGTCTCGGTCGGGGTGATCCCCGGGGGAGGCGGCACGCAGTTGCTGACGCGCCGGATGGGTTGGTCCGGGGCGGCGTCGCTCGTCTTCACGGCGCGCCGCCTTCCCGCGTCCGAGGCGCTGGCGCTGGGCGGCGTCGACGAGGTCGTGCCGGCGGGGACCGCCCGTGAGCGCGCGCTCGAACTGGCTCGAGCAGTCGCCGCCAACTCGCCGGTCGGGCTGCGCCAGGCCAAGCGCGCCATGCGGCTCGGCGCGGACGTCGACCTGGCTACCGGGCTCGAGGTCGAGGACGCCTGCT
Source organism: Lapillicoccus sp. (assembly GCA_035535335.1). Taxonomy (GTDB): domain Bacteria; phylum Actinomycetota; class Actinomycetes; order Actinomycetales; family Dermatophilaceae; genus Lapillicoccus. The sequence continues at coordinate 2,549 of DATLQE010000265.1, forward strand.
GGCGGGCGACCGCGTTCAGCGGGGACCGGGCCGAGGGCGTCGCGGCGTTCGTGGAGCGGCGCGCCCCGCGGTGGCCTGGTCGCTGACTGCCCGACCGATAGGCTCGATCCGTGACCCGGGTACTGCTGGCGGAGGATGACCCCGCCATCTCCGAGCCGCTCGCGCGAGCGTTGCGGCGGGAGGGGTACGACGTCGACGTGCGCGCCGACGGGCGGACCGCGCTGGAGGGTGCGCGCGACAACCCTGACCTGGTGGTGCTCGACCTCGGGCTGCCCTACATCGACGGCCTCGAGGTATGCCGCCGGATCCGGGCGCTCGGGAAGTCGGTGCCGGTCCTGATCCTCACGGCCCGAGCCGACGAGGTGGACACCGTCGTCGGCCTGGATGCCGGTGCGGACGACTACGTCACCAAGCCGTTCCGGCTGGCCGAGCTGCTGGCCCGGGTGCGCGCGCTGCTGCGCCGCAACCCCACGGAGTCCTCGCCGACGAGCGACCAGCTGCGCATCGACCCGGAGGGCCGGCGGGCGTGGTTCAAGGACCAGGAGATGCAGCTGACGGCCAAGGAGTTCGACCTGCTGCGCGTGCTCGTGCGCGAGCAGGGCAAGGTCGTCTCGCGCGAGCAGCTCATGCGGGAGATCTGGGAGACCGCCTGGTTCGGATCCACCAAGACCCTCGACATGCACATCAGCGTCCTGCGCCGGAAGCTCGGTGACGACGCGACCCAGCCGCGGTACATCTCGACCGTGCGTGGCGTCGGCTTCCGGTTCGAGCGCTCCGAGGACTGATCCCGGATGCGCCGCCAG
>DATLQE010000266.1:0-22085 GCA_035535335.1 Lapillicoccus sp.
CCACCTTGTCGACGAGCAGGACATCGCCCACCGACACCTTCTCCTGGCGTCCGCCAGCGCGAACAATCGCGTACACAGGTCACTCGCTCTCGTCAGTCGTCGCGTCACGCAGAACGGTGCGCACTCGGGAACCGTGCCGCAACTCCCGCGGTATCGCGGGGTGCCGATCGGTGGGCGCACCAACGGACGATCGTACCGGTTCGCCGACCGGCCGCCCAAATCAACGGTCCGGGCTGACGGCGGCCTCGGCGGCGTCGTCGGCCCCATCCGAACGGGTCCTCGGCGGTCCCGCCGGCGCCACGACGCGTCCACGGTGCCGGCGGGGCTTGGCTGGCGGTTCCGCGGCGGGCGAGTATGCGGGTTCCTCCTCGCCGGGGCCGGTGGGGGTGCCGTTGTCCGAGGCGTCGGCCGGGTCAACGGGAGCCGGTTCGAGAGAGGCTGGTTCGAGGGCGGCCGGCTCGGGGGCGGCCGGCTCGGGGGCGGCCGGTTCGGAGCCGTCCGACTCGGGGAGCGCACGGTGGTCCTCCACCGGCTCCTCGGTCATGGGCTCCTCGGTCATGGGCTCCTCGGTCGTGGGCTCGTCGGCTGCCGACGGCACGGCAGCCGCCTCCTCGAGGTCCTGCTCGTGGACCACGTCGACCGGTTCGTCCTGCACCGGCTCACCGACCGGCACGTCACCGTCACCGCTGGCCACGTCCGCCGCATACGCGCTCGACTTGACCGCGGCGGCGTGGGCGGCCGCCGCGATCTGCGCCGGCGTCGGTCCTCCCGGCCGGGGTGGTGGCGACTCCGGAACCCGGGTGCGGCCATGGCTGCGGGCGTCCTGACCACGGCCCCTCCCGGACCCGTTGTCGGCGTGGTCGTGCCCGTTCCCGCTCTTGTCGACCGGGTCGGTGTGGACGATGATCCCGCGACCGCCGCATACGTCGCAGGTCTCCGAGAAGACCTCGATGAGCCCCGACCCGACTCGCTTGCGCGTCATCTGAACCAGTCCGAGCGACGTCACCTCGGCGACCTGGTGCTTGGTGCGGTCACGCCCCAGGCATTCGAGCAGCCGCCGCACCACCAGGTCGCGGTTCGACTCGAGCACCATGTCGATGAAGTCGATGACGATGATCCCGCCCACGTCGCGCAGTCGAAGCTGCCGGACGATCTCCTCGGCGGCCTCGAGGTTGTTCTTGGTGACGGTCTCCTCGAGGTTGCCTCCCGAGCCGATGAACTTGCCGGTGTTGACGTCGACGACGGTCATGGCCTCGGTGCGGTCGATGACCAGAGAGCCGCCCGACGGCAGCCACACCTTCCGGTCCATGGCCTTGGCGATCTGCTCGTCCACCCGGTAGTGGGTGAAGAGGTCCTCGTCGCTGGTCCACTTGGTGGCGCGGTCGGCCAGATCGGGGGCCACGGTCGCGACGTAGTCCGACACCTCCTGCCACGCTCCATCCCCCGCGACCACGAGCGAGGCGAAGTCCTCGTTGAAGATGTCGCGGATGACGCGGACCGTGAGGTCGGGCTCCCCGTGAAGCAACAGGGGGGCACCGCCGCTCTTGTTCTTCTTCTTCCCCGACCCGCTGGCCGCCTCGGCCTTGGCCGTGATGTCGGCCCAGGTCGACCGAAGCCGTTCGACGTCGGCGCGCAGCTCTTCTTCTGAGGCCCCCTCCGCGGCGGTGCGGACGATGACGCCGGCCGTGTCGGGGACGACCTCCTTGAGGATCTTCTTGAGCCGCGACCGCTCCGTGTCGGGCAGCTTGCGCGAGATGCCGGTCATCGCGCTGTTGGGAACGTAGACGAGGTACCGACCGGGCAACGAGATCTGCGACGTCAGTCGTGCGCCCTTGTGGCCCATCGGGTCCTTGGTGACCTGGACGAGGACGCTCTCGCCCGAGGACAGGGCGTTCTCGATGCGCTTGGGCTGGCTCGCGTCCAGACCGGCAGCGTCCCAGTTGACCTCGCCCGCGTAGAGGACGGCGTTGCGACCCTTGCCGATGTCGACGAACGCCGCCTCCATCGACGGCAGCACGTTCTGGACGCGGCCCAGGTAGATGTTGCCGGCCATCGAGACGGTCGTCTCACGCGAGATGTAGTGCTCGACGAGCACGCCGTCCTCGAGGACACCGATCTGGGTCCGGTCGCCGACATGTCGCACGACCATGACCCGCTCGACGCTCTCGCGCCGCGCGAGGAACTCCGCCTCGGTGATGATCGTCCGCCGTCGGCCGGCCTCCCGGCCTTCCCGGCGGCGCTGCTTCTTCGCCTCCAGTCGAGTCGAGCCCTTGAGCGCGGTCACCTCGTCGCGGCGGGACTCGCGGACCTTCGTCGTCACACCCGGCTCGTCGCCCTCGGTGTCGGCGCTGCCGCTACGGCGGCGCCGACGGGTCCGACGCCGGCTGGTTGTGCTGTCCTCGTCCTCTCCCTCGTCCTCGACGGCTCCCCGTGCCTTGGCCCCCTTGGCCGTCTCGGCGGGCGTCGCCTCGTCGGCCTCGGAGTCGTCGGCCGACGTGGTCGCGGACCCGGACGAACGGCTGCGCCGGCCCTTGCCGCCGCGCCGACGCCGGCGGCGCGGAGTCTCCGTGGACTCTGCCGTCTCGCCGCTGTCGTCGCTCGTCTCCTGGGGCTCGGCCTGGTCGGCCGCGACGGCGGCCTCGGCGTCGGAGTCCTCGCCGGCATCGTCACCGTCGGCGGTCGCGGCGCCTCTCGGCGGGGCCGTCGACGGAGCCGACGCACGCCGGGAACGACGGCCGGACACCGCCGGGGCCTGGAACAACGGCCCGAAGGCGGCCGCGCCGGCCTCGGCACCGGGAGGTGCGGCGTCATCTGGGGCGTCGGTCGTGCCGGTTCCGGTCGCGTCCTCGTCGCTCGTGGCGATGTCGCCCCCGATCGGCTCCGCCCGGGTCTCCAGCGCGTCGAACCGGAGAGCGTCCTCGTCGACCAGGCTCTGCTCCTCGGCCGGCCGGGCTGCGCGTCGGCGAGCGCGCTTCACCGGAGCCACCGTCGCGGCACCGCTCTCGGTGGCCTCGGATCCGGCATCGTCGGCGGGCGGGGCGTCCGCCGCCCCGCCGGGCGCCGCCTTCTTGGCGGCTGACGCCTTGGTGGTGGCCCTGGCCGTCTTGGGAGCCTTCGGCGCCTTGCCCCCGCCGCCGTCCCTAGCGGCCTTCGCCGTCTTGGCGGTCTTGGCCGTCCTAGCCGTCTTGGTGGCCTTGGCCCTGGCCGGACGAGCGGAGTCCTCAGCCACGGGCTCCGCGGCCGGAGCGCCGGAGGCCTCGGCTGGCTCAACCAGGGGGGTGCTGTCGGCAGTGGGATCGACGCGGTCAGAGGTCTCGGTGCCCTGCTCGTCGGTGTGGTCGTACTCGGATGCCATCTCGGCGTCCTCTCCGTTTCCACGGGAGGCGCCACACCGGTCCTGCGGACCCATCTCTCGTGTGCGGTGTCGGCGTCGCCGTCGCCAGGGTTCTGGCCACGGCGGAAGTCGTGGAGCTACAGCCGATCGGCTCGCGGCGGACGCGGCACCGGTTCAGCTGCCGCCGACCTTCACATCGGCAGCCAGTGGATCAGCCACCGCCGCCACTCCGTGAGCCAGCGGGCCCTGTGCCAGCCGCGTCACCAAGGGTGGCGCCGGCGGCACCAGACCCGCGATAGCACGGAGCGCGGTCAGAATGTCGTCGGGGCGTACGGCCGGTGTGGTGTGCCGTACGACCACTCGAAGTATCGCACACGACGGCTCTCCTGCCGGAACCGCCTCCGGCACGTGCGCGGCGACCTCGGACGCCGCGACCACGCGCATCCCGACGACCGCCGACCGGGTGTCGAAGGTCTTCGGTCCCGTCTTGAACGTCCGAGTCACCTCCGCGCGCTCGACGGCCAGGTATGCGTCGACGGCTGCCTGCACCGTGTCTGTGTCGAGACCGGGTGCGGCGATCACCCAGTCGCTCCCCTCCAGCCGGTCGGCCAGCGACCTGCCGGAGGCCTCGACCACCTGGAGGACGTCGAGCCCGGTCGGGAGCGCTTCGTCCAGCGCCGCTCGGACGGCCTCCGGGTCGACTCGCTCGCTGAGGGCCAGCTCGACGTACTCGGCCTCGCTGGCCGTCCCGGTCGGAGCCGCGTTCGCATACGAGATCCGCGGGTGCGGGTGGAATCCCGCACTGAACGCCATCGGCACGTCCGCCCGCCGGACGGCCCTCTCGAGAGCGCGCTGAAAGTCTCGGGTCGACGAGAACCGGAGCCGTCCCCGTTTCGCATACCGCAGCCGAAGTCGCTGCACCACAGGCGCCGGCGGCGGTCCCTCGGGAACGCGCGGTCCGGCCATGCGCGGCAGAGTAGTCGAGGCGACCCGCGGTCGAGCATCACTCCGGAACGGTCGTCAGGATGCGTGCCGGCTCGCCGGCGACCACCGCGCGTATGGCATCCGCCACGACCATGGCGTGCTCTCGTCGGGCGACCAGGGCTTCGTGAGTCGCTCCCTGAACGATCCGTCTGGCGCTGTTGGTGGAAAGGCCCGGCAGCTCGGCCTGGAGCTCCGTCAGGGTCTCGCCACCCCTGGGCTGGTCACTCACCCCGAGGACGACGAGCGGGAGGTCGCCGAGGCTGGCCGGGAGCTGCGATCGACTCTCGGGCCAGGCGTCCATCTGCTGAGCCTCCACCGCCGAAGCCCCGGGAAGGGCGGAGCGGGCCCGCAGCTCCGCGACCTGCCGTTCGGGCAGCCCGGCCGAGAGCGGCCGGGACAGGTCGACCACGCGAAGCAGTCCGATGCGGGCCAGCACCGCACTGACGCGCTGGGACGTCGCGATCATCCAGTCCGCGCGGCGAACCGGCCAGCGCAGCCACTGGTCCGGATGTGAGGCGTCGACGAGGACGAGGCCGGCCGTCTCGTCCGGGAAGAGCCCGGCGAACGCCCGAACCGGCAGTCCGCCGAAGGAGTGGCCGGCGAGCACATAGGGACCGTCGACTCCCGCGGCGTGCAGGGCAGTGTGCAGCTCGCGCGCCAGGGTGGCCGCGTCCCGTGGTCGGTGACCGCGCTCGCTCCATCCCAGGCCCGCCCGGTCGTACGACACGACGCGCATGGTCTTCGCGAGCTCGCTCTGCACCCAGTACCAGTTCGACGAGAACGACCCCATCCCGGCCTCGAGGACCACCGCGGGGCCGTCCCCTTCGCCCTGAATGTTCAGATGCAGCCGGCCGCCGCCGACGTCCACCATCTCTCCCGGAGGTGGGTACTGTCGCGCGTCCCGTCGGGTCGCCAGCGACTGGGCGGCGGCGCCGAACCCGGCCAACGCCGCTACGCCACCCACGATGGCGGCGGCGTACCGAAGGGACCCGCCGGGTCGCGCCATGCGGCGAGTCTAGGGCGTGGTCTCCCCTGCGGCGGCTGCCCTCTCGGCCTTGCGGGCGGCGCTGGCCCGTCGGATCGCGTCCCGCCGCTCCTCGTCGTCCATGCGGTTCGCGTCCTCGAGCGTCGGCGCCGTCCCGCCCAGCCGCGCGGGAAGGAAGTCCAGCTCGTCGTGGCCGAGCGGCTCGTACGCCTCCTGCACGCCGTGGAGCATCGTCTCCATGACGGCGTGGATCTTCGCGGTCGCCTCGTCGATGTTCTCGCCGGGCATGACCGGGATCGCTTCGCCGACGGCGATGCTGATGGGGACGTTGCTGCGGCCCAACCGCTTCGGATGGCCCTTGGTCCACACCCGCTGCGACCCCCAGATGACCACAGGCAGCATCGGGACGCCGGCCTCCTGAGCCATCCGGGCCGCGCCGTTCTTGAACGTCTTGAGCTCGAAGGACCGCGAGATGGTCGCCTCCGGGAAGACGCCGACGATCTCGCCGGCGCGCAGGTACCGAACCGCGTGCCCGTAGGACGCGGCTCCGGCGGCCCGGTCGACGGGAATGTGCTTCATCGCGCGCATGAGGGGGCCGCTCACCTTGTGCGTGAACACGCTCTCCTTGGCCATGAACCGGACGAACCGGCGGGCCGGCCGCGCCGCATACCCCGCGTAGGTGAAGTCCATGTACCCCGTGTGGTTGATGACCATCACGGCGCCGCCGGACCGCGGAACGTGCTCGCCGCCGGTGATGGTGAACCGCAGGCCCTGCGCGGCGAACAGGCCGCGGGCGATCCCGATGACGCCCGAGTACACCGGCTCCATGGCGACAACCTACGGGACCGTAGCCCGCTCGGCCACGCGTACGGGTCAGCGGGTATGCGGGCGGTCGCCGTCCTCCACGAGGACACCCAGGATGCGGCGCAGCTGGTCGCGGTCGCGCGGGGAGAGGGTGTCGAAGAGCGTGCCGGCCACCGCCTCCCGGGAGGCGCGGATCGCCGACACCTGCGCGCGACCCTCGGACGTGAGGTCCAGGGTCACAGCCCGGCGGTCCGTGGGGTCAGGGGTGCGTTCGACGAGGCCCGCGTCGGCCAGCCCGTCCACGACTTCGGTGACCGACCGCGGGGCGATCCGCAGTCGAGCCGCCAGATCGGTGGGGCGCAACCCCGGGGTCAGCGCCACGACGAGGAGGGCCCGTCCCTGATGCGGCGAGAGCCCGTACGGGGCCAGGCCGTCGCGCCACGCCGCCCGTAGCCGGCCCGCGGCGGCCGTGAGCAGCTCGGCCAGAGTCGGCTCGACCGGCTCCGGGTCCCGGGAATTCACACGGTCAGTCTAGCGTTGACAGCATTGCCTCACTATGAGGTAACCTCACTACTTCTCTCTCGGCCAAGGAGTGATGCGTATGCCTCGCACTCCACAGACCTCTTCCCCGCCCGACGGGATGCTCGGCGGCCCCGGCGGTGGTCGCGGCCCGCGCCGCGTCGACCCCGCCGACCGGGCCCAGCTGGCCGAGTCGCCCGTGAGCTGGCGCCGCGTCGGCGCCCTTTTCACGCCGTTCCGCGGCCGCATCACCGCGGTCGTGACCCTCATCGTGACGTCCTCGGTCGTCTCGCTCGCTTCCCCGTTCCTGCTCCGGCTCGTCATCGACGACGCCCTCCCCCAGGCCGACACCCGGCTGCTGCTCCTCGCCGTCGGCGGGATGCTCGCGGTCACCGTCCTGACCGCCATGCTCGGCCTCGGCCAGACGCTCATCTCGACACGCGTCGGCCAGGAGGTCATGCACCGGCTGCGGACGGACGTCTTCGCCCACCTCCAGCGGCAGTCGCTCTCCTTCTTCACCCGCACCCGCGGTGGCGAGGTGCAGTCGCGCCTCACCAACGACGTGGCCGGCATGCAGTCGGTCGTCACCTCGACCGCGACATCGATCGCGTCCAACGTCACCACCGCCGTCGGCACGGCAGTCGCCATGGTCGCCCTGAGCTGGCGGCTCAGCCTGCTCTCCCTGGTGGTCATCCCCCCGGCGATCTGGCTGACCCGCCGGGTCGCGCTGCTGCGCCGCGACGTCACCGACAAGCAGCAGCGGCAGATGGCGGACATGCTGACCCAGGTCGACGAGGGCCTCTCGATCAGCGGCGTCCAGCTCACCAAGACCCTCGGCGCGACCGAGACCACGTCCGCGCGGTTCGCCGCGACGTCGCGCGAGCTGGTCGACCTCGAGGTCCAGTCCCAGCTGGCCGGCCGCTGGCGGATGGCGACGATGAGCGTCGTCTTCGCGGCCATCCCGGCCCTGATCTACCTCGCCGCCGGCTTTCCCGCCACCTCGGGTGGGATGACCATCGGGACCCTCGTGGCGTTCACCGCCCTGCAGTCCGGGATCTTCCGCCCGCTCATGGGCCTGCTCGACGTGGGCGTCTCGATCGTCAGCTCGATGGCGCTGTTCAGCCGGATCTTCGGCTACCTCGACCTCGAGGTGGAGGTACGCGAACCCGCATACCCCGTTCTCGTCGACCCGACCACCGTGCGCAGCGAGGTTCGCATCCAGGGGGTCTCCTACCGCTACCCCGACGCGGAGCGGGACGCCCTCAGCGACCTCGACCTCGTCGTGCCCGCCGGCACCTCGCTGGCCCTCGTCGGTGAGACCGGTTCCGGCAAGACCACCCTGGCCGGCCTGGTCCCCCGGCTGCGCGACCCCTCCGTCGGGCGGGTGACCATCGACGGCGTCGACCTGCGCGACCTGTCCTTTGCGGATCTCTCCCGAACCGTCGGCGTGGTCTCTCAGGAGACCTACCTGCTGCACGCGTCGATCCGCGAGAACCTCCTCTACGCCGCGCCGGACGCGACCGACGCCGAGCTGTGGCGGGTCCTCGAAGCCGCGCAGATCGCCGATCTCGTCGCCACCCTGCCCGCCGGCCTCGACACCGTCGTCGGCGCGCGTGGGCTGCGGTTCTCCGGCGGTGAGAAGCAGCGGTTCGCGATCGCCCGGACCCTGCTGCGCGACCCTCGCGTCCTCGTGCTCGACGAGGCGACCAGCGCCCTCGACACCGAGACCGAGCGCGAGCTCCAGGCGGCGCTCGACGAGGTCTCGCGCGGCCGGACGACGATCACCATCGCGCACCGGCTCTCGACGATCGAGAACGCCGACCAGATCGTCGTGCTCTCGCACGGCCGGGTCGTCGAACGCGGCAGGCACGACGAGCTCCTGGCGGAGGGAGGCCGGTATGCGACGCTCGCCGGCGCGGCGACGCATACCCCAGCCCTCGTGGCCGCCCGAGTCTGACCGGCCCCGCCCCGCGGCCCCGCCCCGCCCCGATCGGTCGAGAGGCCAAGTTCGGTCGTTCTCAAGCGAGCGAGAGCGACAAAACTTGACCTCTCGGCGGGCGGGGTAAGCGGTTGGAAGCGGTCCCTTCAGGTCTGGGACAATCCCTGCCCATGACCACCTCCACACCCGCCCGTGCCGCCGCTGCGGCACCTCGCATCCCCGAGAGGCCGTCCGTGGACGGCCTGGAGGAGAAGTGGGCGCAGGTATGGAAGGAGCAGGGCACCTACACCTTCGACCGGGCGCGGGCCCTCGCCGGCAGCCGCGAGCAGATCTGGGCCATCGACACGCCGCCGCCCACCGTGAGCGGGGCACTGCACATCGGGCACGTCTTCGGCTATACCCAGGCGGACTGCATCGCCCGCTACAAGCGGATGGCCGGCCTCGAGGTCTTCTACCCCATCGGGTGGGACGACAACGGCCTGCCGACCGAGCGCCGGGTCCAGAACTACTACGGCGTGCGCGGCGACGCGACCCTGCACTACGACCCCGACTTCACGCCGCCGCACGAGGGCACCGCGTCCGACAAGGCGGCCGACCAGGTGCTCGTCAGCCGTCGTAACTTCAACGAGCTGTGCGAGACCCTCACCGTCAAGGACGAGGTGCTCTTCGAGGAGACGTTCCGCCGGCTCGGTCTCGCCTACGACTGGAACATCCACTACCGCACCATCGACGACCGCTCCCGCGCGGTGAGCCAGGCGTTCTTCCTGCGCAACCTCAACCGTGGCGAGGCCTACCAGGCCGAGGCGCCGGGCCTCTGGGATGTGACCTTCCAGACCGCGGTCGCGCAGGCCGAGCTCGAGGCCCGGGACTACCCCGGCGCATACCATCGGGTCGCCTTCCACCGGTACGACGGCGAACCGGTCTACATCGAGACCACCCGGCCCGAGCTGCTCCCGGCGTGCGTCGCCCTCATCGCCCACCCCGACGACGAGCGGTATGCGTCGCTGTTCGGCACCACGGTGACGTCGCCGGTGTTCGGGGTCGAGCTGCCGGTGCTGTCGCACCCGCTCGCCGAGATGGACAAGGGCGCGGGCATCGCGATGTGCTGCACCTTCGGCGACCTCACCGACGTCCAGTGGTGGCGCGAGCTGCAGCTGCCGACCCGCTCGATCGTGACGCGCGACGGCCGGATCCAGGCGGAGACGCCGGCGTGGATCACCACGGCCGAGGGACGCGCGACGTTCCGCGAGATGGCCACCAAGACAATCTTCTCGGCGCGCACGGCCGTGGTCGACGCGCTGCGCGAGTCGGGCGACCTGGCCGGCGATCCCGTTCCCACGCAACGAAAGGCGAACTTCTTCGAGAAAGGCGACCGCCCCCTCGAGATCGTGACCTCGCGGCAGTGGTACATCCGCAACGGCGGTCGCGACGAGGCGATCCGCAAGGAGTTCCTCGAGCGCGGGCAAGAGCTGGACTTCCACCCGGGGTTCATGCGGTCCCGGTACGAGAACTGGGTGGGCGGCCTCAACGGCGACTGGCTGATCAGCCGGCAGCGGTTCATGGGGGTGCCGATCCCCGTGTGGTACACCGTGACCGACGCGGGCAACATCGACTACGACCACCCGATCCTGCCGTCCGAGAATGCGCTGCCGGTCGACCCGGCGGCCGAGGCTCCCCCCGGCTTCGACGAGGAGCAGCGCGACCAGCCAGGTGGGTTCCACGGTGACCTCGACGTCATGGACACCTGGGCCACGTCCTCGCTGACGCCGTACATCGCGGGCGGCTGGGAGTCCGATCCCGAACTGTTCTCGGCGATCTTCCCGATGGACCAGCGGCCGCAGGGCCACGACATTATCCGGACCTGGCTGTTCTCCACGGTCGTGCGGGCGCACTACGAGTTCGACTCGCTGCCGTGGCGGCACGCGACGGTCAACGGGTTCATCCTCGATCCCGACCGCAAGAAGATGAGCAAGTCCAAGGGCAACGCGACGACGCCTCTGGAGATGCTCGTGGAGCACGGCAGCGATGGCGTCCGCTACTGGGCGGCCTCCGCCCGGCTGGGCATCGACGCGGCCCTCGACACCGCCCAGATGAAGGTGGGCCGGCGGTTGGCCATCAAGGTGCTCAACGCCAGCCGGTTCGCGCTCTCCTTCGGCCGCGACGTCGGCGAGGCGCTCGACAACCGCGCCCTGTCCGAGCTGGTCACCGAGCCGTTGGACCGGTCCATGCTGGCCAGCCTCGGCGAGGTCGTGGACCTGGCCACGACCGCGAACGAGGCGCTCGACTACACCCGAGCCCTCGAGGTGACGGAGTCCTTCTTCTGGTCGTTCTGCGACGACTACCTGGAGCTGGTCAAGGACCGGGCCTACGGCCGCGCCGCCGGTTCGGACGAGGACGGGTCCGACGCTGCCGATCCCGGTGCGGTGTCGGCCCGCGCCGCCCTACGCCTGGCGCTCGACGTCCAGCTGCGGTTGCTGGCACCGGTGCTGGTCTTCGCGACCGAGGAGGTGTGGTCGTGGTTCCACGACTCGTCGGCCGGTTCCGTGCATCAGGCGCCCTGGCCGACGACCGCCGAGCTGGGCGACGCCCGCGGCGCCGACCCTTCGGTCCTGACGGCGGTCGGTGAGGCGTTGACCGGCATCCGCAAGGCCAAGTCCGACGCCAAGGTCGGCATGCGGGCGCAGATTGCCGGCATGACCCTCGCCGGGCCGTCGGCGGAGCTCGACCGCGTGCGAACGGCGGAAGGCGACCTGCGCTCGGCCGGGCGGATCCGCGAGCTCGCCTACGCGGTTGACCAGCCGTCTTCGACGCTCGCGGTCCGCGACGCCGAGATCGTGCCGCCGGAGCCGCGCCAGCGCGGGTGACCTGAGCACAGCAAGGCCCCCCGCGCGCGTCGGCGCCCCGGGGTACGGTGCCAGGCATGGCCGGCGGGACACGGGAGATCCGCCTGCCCCGTCCACCGGGCGGTTTCGTGCCGTGGCTGGTCGGGGCGGGGCTCGCTGGGCTCGCCCTGCTCACCGTCGTCACCGCATCCACGCCGGTCGACGTCGTGACCCAGCCGCGCTCGGTCGGCGGGAACCCCTCGGTGGTCACGCCGCCTAGCACCCCGATGAGCTCGCCGACGGCGACGACCCCGACCACCGGGCCGTTCGCCGACCTATCGCAGCTTCCCGAGCTGCCGACCGCCGTCGTGGCGCTCATCCAGCTCGTGGTGGTCGGCCTGTGCCTGTGGGTGCTCTATCTGATCTTTCGGTATGCGTGGCGGAACGTCCCGCGGATGAGCAGCCGCACGATCCCTCGACGCCCGCTGCAGGCCCTCCCGGCCCTGCCGGGCGAGCTGGTCGAGACGGCCGACGCCCGGCTCACGCTGCTCAAGGAGGGCGAGCCCCGCAACGCCATCGTCGCCTGCTGGGTGGACCTGGAGGACTCGGCGTCAGCCGCCGGGCTGCCTCGGCACCCGGCCGAGACGGCCGCCGAGTACACGATTCGCGTCCTCCACACGTGGGACATCGCTCCGGCAGCCCTGGGCGGGCTCGCCGAGCTCTACCGCGAGGCCCGATACTCGCGGCACGCCGTCACCGAAACGCACCGCGAGGAGGCCATCGCCCGGCTGACCACGATCCACGCGGATCTGCAGCGGGTCGCGGACGAGGCCACGGCACGGGCTGCCCTCGCCGAGGCTGAGGCGGCCGCCGCCCGGGCGGTGACCGACCGGTGATTCGCCTGCGTGACCTGCCGTCCGGCCGCCGGCTCGTGGTCCGCGTCGCGCTGCTGTATGCGGCGACCATGGTCTTCCTCGTCCTGCTCGACCTGTCGCCGTCACCGCTGCTCGTCGCGGCCTTCTTCGTCGCCGCCACAACGGTGTTCGCCGTGTTCAGCGAGCGGTTCACCGACAGCCACGTGGAGCCGTGGGTCATCAGCCCCCCGTCGACGGCTGGCCTCGGCCGGGGCTCCGACCATCGCACATCCGCGCTCGCGCGACGCCTGGAGGCTCGGGTCCACGAGCCCAACCAGCGCCGAAACCTGGCCGCCGACCTGCAGAAGCAGCTGCGGGTGGTCCTCGCCGACCGGGTCCGCCGCGAACGCGGCTGGGACCTCTTCGCCCACCCGGAGATGGCTCACGATGCCCTGCCGTCCGACCTCGCCGATCTCATGACGCGCCCGCCCGACCTGAGGCTAACCGACGTCCAGTACCTTTCCGCCGTCCTCGACAGAATCGAGTAGCCGTGAGCATGGCTCTCTCTCAGGTGTCCGAGCAGGGTCAGCGCATCCTCGACGAGGTGGAGCGCGCCGTTGTCGGGAAGCGACAGCCGCTCACCCTGGTTCTCAGCGCGATCCTGGCCGGCGGTCACGTCCTCATCGAGGACTTCCCCGGCCTCGGAAAGACGCTCGCCGCGCGGTCGTTCGCGACGACGCTCGGTCTGGAGTTCACCCGCGCCCAGTTCACGCCCGACCTGTTGCCCGGCGACCTGACCGGGTCCTTCGTCTACGACCAGAGGGCCCAGGACTTCGCCTTCCGGCGCGGCCCGCTCTTCACCGGACTGCTGCTGGCCGACGAGATCAACCGGACGCCGCCGAAGACCCAGTCGGCCCTGCTCGAGGCGATGCAGGAACGGCAGGTCACGGTGGAGGGTCAGACGTTCCCCTTGGCTCGACCCTTCCACGTGCTCGCCACCGCGAACCCGGTCGAGTACGAGGGCACCTACCCGCTGCCCGAGGCGCAGCTGGACCGCTTCCTCATGCGGGTGTCTTTCGGATACCCGACGGAGTCGGAGGAGGTCGACGTCCTCCGCAACCGGATCGCCCGACAACGCGAGGAGGTGGCGCTCGACCCCGTGACCGACGCCGCCGGACTGCTGGCCATGCAGGACGCGGTGGAGACCGTCACCGTCGACGAGACCGTCGCCGCATACTGCGTCGCCCTGGCCACCGCGACCCGCGACCACCAGCACTCCCTCCTGGGGGCGTCCCCGCGCGGGTCCCTCGCGCTCATGCTCGTCGGCCGCGGGCACGCCGTCCTGCGCGGCCGGGACTACCTCACGCCGGAGGACGTCAAAGCGGTCGCGACCCCGGTGCTCGCGCATCGGATCACCGTGAAGCCGGAGCTCTGGATGAGCAACGTCACCGGCCGCAGTGTCGTCGACAGCGTCCTCGCCACCGTCCCGACACCGCTGGCCCGGGAGGCCCGCCCGTCGTGAGCGAGTCCCCCTCCCCCGGAACCGTCCTGCCGCCCTGGCGGCCCACGGCCGCGCACTTACGCGCCACGCTGCTCGGCGTGGTCGGCGCGGCGGCCGCTCTCGCGATGAACCGGCCCGACCTGCTGGTCCTCGTGACACCGTGGCTGGTCGTCACGACGTGGGCCTGGTTGCGCCGGCCGCGGGAGCGCGTGTCCGTCACCTCGGCGCTGGGCCACCAGACCGTGCGCGAGGGCGAGGCCACCGTGCTGCGAGCGACGGTCACCGTGCCGGCCGGTGTCGACGACGTCGTCGTCGCCGTGTCGCCGTCGGTCTTCCTCGAGCAGGACCCGCCGCTCGGCATCCGCGTCATCGGCGTCGAGGACGGCCGACCGACCGAAGCCGATCCGATGACGCGACGAGCCGGCACCGCCATCGTCCTCCGCTCGACCCGCTGGGGCGTGCGCACGGTCGGCCCCGTCCGGTGCGGCGCGTGGTCGACGTGGGGCGCCTACCGCAGCGGCCCGGTCGACTCGGTGCCTCAGCGGCTGGTGACCCTTCCGCTCCCAGCGGTCTTCACCCCGTCCGCGGCCATGCCGCACCCCGAGGGGCTGGTGGGGGCATACCGGTCGTCGCGACCCGGTAGCGGCAGCGAGTTCGACCGGCTCCGGCCCTTCCAGGTCGGCGACCGGCTCCGGCGGATCCACTGGCCGGTGTCCCTGCGGACGGGCACGCTCCACGTCACCTCGACGTACGGCGACGAGGACTCCCAGATCGTGCTCGTCGTCGACGGGACCAGCGACCTCGGGCCGCGCGAGGGCCTCGACGGCCGCCCGACCAGCCTCGACCTGACCGTCCGGGCCGCCGGCGCGATGGCCGAGCACTACCTGGGCGTCGGTGACCGCGTCGGCCTGCGGGTGGTCGGGGCCGCTCGGGTCCCGCGGGTGCCCGTCGGCAGCGGTCGGGCCCATCTGCGGCGCGTGCTCGGCACCCTGGCGCTGATCGAGCCGGCCACCGATCGCGGCGACGACGGCGAGTATGCGATCGCCGGCATCGGCGCCGGAGCCGTCGTCATCGTCCTGTCTCCCCTCGTCGACCCGGCGATGGTCGACGTCGTGGCCCGGCTCGGATCGCGAGGACTCACCACACTCGTCGTGGACACCATGCCGGAGCACCTGTGGCGCGGCGAGGACGACCCGTTCACCGCACTGGCCTGGCGGCTGCGACGGCTGAGCCGCTCGGTGGACGTCCACCGGCTGACGGCGGCCGGCGTCCCTGTCGTCCCCTGGCACGGGCCACAGAGCCTCGACCACGTGCTGCGCGAGCTGTCCCGTCGCGCTCGAGCTCCACGGATGGCCCGACGATGAGCGTGGAGGCGGCCGCTCGCCGCGTGCGGCTGGTCCGCCTCGGACTGTCCGAGGAGTACGGCTCGGTCCAGCTGCTCCTCTGCGCCGTCGTGGTCCTCGGCCCGGTCGTGTTCCTGGCCGCGATGATCCTCGCCGGCAGCGGCTTCACCTGGTGGTTCCTCGTCCTCACTCCTCTGATGGCTTTGGGTGCGGCCCGGCCGGAGTCGCCGGGGCACCTGGTCCTGTGGGTGCTCCTCCTCGTGGTGTGGGTCACCGCCGTGCCCGGCCCCTTCACCTGGTGGTCGGTGCCGGCCGCCCTGGCCATCGCGGTGTCCCACACCGCCCTGATCCTTTTGGGCGGCCGACCGGCGTCAGGTGAGCTGGCGTCGGACACCTTGTCACGGGTGCGGAGCCGGCTGGGAGTCGTGGCCGTGATTACCGTCGGCGTGGCCGGCCTGGCTCAGGTGGTCCGCTCCGTCCGGGTGCCCGGACAGCTGGCCCTCGCCGTCGCGGCGCTCGTCGCGGTCTCGCTGTGGCTGTGGTGGGGCACTCGCCGGAACGAGGTGGACGGCCCCCCGGAGAACTAGCGCCGTCCGTGGGCCGACGAGCTATTTCGCTTGCCGGTATGAAAGCTCCCTGCCAGGCTCGCGGGATGCCAACCAGCACTCTTGGCCCGCCATTCGACCAGTTCCTGGTGACGGCAGAAGCGGTAGCCAAGGAACGGCCGGAAGTGGACCCGGACATGGCTCGCGAGGTGTTCGAGGAGGCGGGGACGTTGCTCTACAACGGCCTCGTCCTCGACGATCTCGATCCCGACGACGCGGCCGCGGTCGTCGCCGGCCTGTGCGTCGACCTCCTCGCCGAGGATCCCGGCGCCGCGATCCGCGCGAGGGCTCAGGCCACGTTGGCATCACCCGGAGACGTGCACGACCCGAAGGGTGCGTGGGCGGCGTACCTCGACGCCGCGGCACTCTTCCAGCTCTGAGGAACCCGCGCTTAGCCACAGACGACCCTGGCCAGCTTGTCGAACGCGCTGAGCCAACCACGCTCCGCGTGCACACCGAACCCGCTTGGGTACGGACCGTCGGTGAGCGTCATTCGCGTCCGTGGGCCGGACGCCGACGCCTCGTCGTGCAGCTCGATGCGCACCAACGTCGGGTCCGGCATCCCCGCTTCCGGCATCGGGTCGGAGCGCAGGACCAACAACGCCGGCGGGTCGACCTCGACGATCTCGAAACCCAACGGGGTCGCGGCCCCGTCCGGCCCGACCATGGACAGCTCGAACCGGCCGCCGACTCGGAGGTCGACCCGCACGCTCTCGCGCGGCGTCGTCAGCGGCGCCGGGCTGAACCACTCCGCGATGTCGTCCGGGTCGGTCCAGGCTCGGAAGACCCGCTCCCGCGTGGTGTCGAACACGCGGGTGATGCGGACTTCCGCGTCCCTTCCGGCTCGCGTCAGCTCAGTCATCGTTCTCTCCTGTCTGGCGCAGATGCGCCTCCAACCGGTCCATCCGGCTCTCCCACGTCCGCCGGCGCGCCAGCAGCCAGTCGACCGCCTCGTCCAGGGGGTCCAGCTGCAACCGGCTCGGCCGCCACTGCCCTTCGCGACTGCGCCTGACGAGCCCGGCTCGTTCGAGCACCTTGAGATGCTGAGAGATCGCCGGCAGCGACACGGGGAACGGCTTCGCCAGCTCGCCCACCGTCGCCTCCCCCGCCGCCAGCCGGGCCAACATGGCCCGCCGCGTCGGGTCGGCCAGAGCGGCAAAGGTCAGGGTCAGGGGATCCTGGAGCTGGGTGGCCACGCCTCTCCTCATCGTTAAGTAGTTCATTAAATACTTAATCGCGCGACGCCCGCAAGGTGATGTCGACAAGCTTGTGTGTCTCTCGACACCGGGTCGTACGTGTGTTCGAATATCGGTATGCGATGGCAGGGCCAGTCGGTCGGCGCGACCACACCCGGAGCGCTTCCAGGGCTCGATGCCAACGACGGCTTGGTCCGGACCGTTCGGACCCCGGAGTTCGCGGGGATCACGTTCCACGAGGTGCTCGCGAAGTCAGCCCTCAACCGCATTCCGGCCGCCGCCCAGCTGCCGTTCGAGTGGACGGTGAACCCCTACCGCGGGTGCACGCACGCGTGCGTCTACTGCTTCGCGCGCAACACGCACACCTACCTCGACCTTGACGCCGGTCGCGACTTCGACACACAGATCGTCGTCAAGACCAACGTCGCCGACGTCCTCCAGCGGGAGCTGTACCGGCCCAGCTGGTCCCATGACCCGGTCGCTCTGGGTACGAACACCGATCCTTACCAACGCGCTGAGGGCCGTTACCGGCTCATGCCCGGCATCATCGCGGCGTTGGCGGGGTCGGGAACGCCGTTCTCCATCCTCACCAAGGGGACGATCGCCCGGCGCGACCTGCCCCTGCTCGCGGCGGCCGCGCGCGACGTTCACGTCGGCTTCGCCGTCTCAATCGCCATCGGCGACGAAGAACTGCACCATCGTCTCGAGCCGGGAACGTCCTCGCCGCGAGCCCGGCTCGACCTGGTCCGGGCCGTGACCGACGCCGGACTTCCCTGCCACGTCATGGTCGCGCCGGTCATCCCCCACCTCAGCGACGACGACGCCACGATCGACGCCCTCCTCGGCCGGATCGCCGCTGCCGGCGCGACGTCGGCGACGGTCCTCGCCCTGCACCTGCGACCGGGCACCCGAGAGTGGTGGTTCACCTGGCTCGAACGCGCGGAGCCGGCGCTCGTCCCGGCCTACCGGCGCCTGTATGCGGGGGGCACGTACACGACCCGGGCCTACCGAGACGACCTGGCCCGTCGAGTGCGCCCGCTGCTCGAGCGGCACGCCCTGGCCGGTCGGCACGCCGCGGAGCACCGACAGGTCGGGACCGTGACCACGAAAACTGCGGTCACGGTCCCGACGCTGTTCTAGTCACCCCACGAAGTTCTCCGCTTCCCTGCCACCCCACGAAGTTCTCCGCTTCGCTC
Source organism: Lapillicoccus sp. (assembly GCA_035535335.1). GTDB lineage: Bacteria > Actinomycetota > Actinomycetes > Actinomycetales > Dermatophilaceae > Lapillicoccus. The sequence continues at coordinate 18,083 of DATLQE010000266.1, forward strand.
CGATACTTCGCAGGGACCCCGGCCTCCGATACTTCGCGGGGACCCCGACCAGGCGATCAGCCGAGGTGCGGGCCGGCCATCTCCTCACGGGCGGCCAGCTCCTGGTGCCGTACCCGGAGCGTCGTGAGGACCAGCAGCGCGGCGACGAGGATCATGCCCGAGGCCACGAGGAACCCGCGGGTCGATCCGTCGGTCTGCGCGACGAGCTGGGCCTGCGCGAGCGCCGCGGTGGCCTGGTCGGCGGTCATCGCGCCGGACTGGGCCTGAGCTTGGATGGGACCCGCCAGCTCGGTGATGCGGTCGGTGAACGCGGAGGTGAACACCGTGGTCAGGGCCGCCAGTCCTACCGCGCCGCCGATCTGCTGGGCGGTGTTGAGGGCGGCCGAACCGGCTCCCGAGTCCTCGTCGCGTACGCCCGCGACCGCGGTCAGGGTGAGCGGCACGAAGGTCAGACCCATGCCCACGGCCAGGATGACGATCCACGGCAGGAGGTTCGTCGCATACGAGCTCTCGACCGTCAAGTGGCTGAAGCCCCACAGGCCGACCGCCGCGATGAGGGAACCCGGCCCGGAGATCCAGCGCGGGTCGACCCGGCTGGCCAGCGTCGAGGCGATACCGGCGCCGGTCACCATGGCGACCGAGAAGGGCAGGAACGCGAAGCCGGCCTGCAGCGGGCTGTACCCGAGGACCTGCTGGATGTAGAGACCGAGGAAGTAGAACATCGCGAACATGCCGGCGCCGACGAGCAGCATGACGAGCATGCTGACACCGCGGGTGCGGTCGGCGAGGATGCGGATCGGCAGCAGTGCGTGGGCGTTTCGGCGCTCGACGGCCACGAAGACCGCGAGCAGGACGGCGCCGGTCGCGAGGCAGGCGATGGTCAGCGAGGAGCCCCAGCCGCCGTTCGGGTCGGCCGCGTGCGTCAGGCCGTAGACGATGCCCACGAGGCCCGTGGTGCCGGTGACGGCGCCCAGCAGGTCGAAGCTGCCCTGGGACCGCTCCGACTCGACGAGCACCCGCGGAGCGACGGCGGCGACGAGCAGGCCGATCGGCACGTTGATGAAGAACGTCCAGCGCCAGTCCTGCTCGGTGAGCACGCCGCCGAGGATCAGGCCGACGGCCGCACCGACACCGGACATGGCCGCATACACGCCCATGGCGCGGTTGCGCTCCTTGCCGGCGGGAAAGGTCGTCGTGATGAGCGCGAGCGCGGCCGGGGAGGCAAGGGCGGCGCCCATCCCCTGGGCGACCCGTGAGGCGATGAGCATGGCCTCGTTGACGGCCAGGCCGCCGACGAGGGAGGCGCCGGCGAAGAGGAGCACGCCGACGGTGAACATGCGGCGCCGCCCGAGGAGGTCGCCGAGTCGGCCGCCGAGCAGCAGCAGGCTGCCGAGGGCGAGGGCGTACGCGTTGACGACCCACGACAGGTTCGACGACGAGAAGCCGAGATCCTGCTGGATGTGGGGCAGCGCGATGTTCACGATGGTGCCGTCGAGGACGATCATCAGCTGCGCGCTGCCGATGACGGCGAGCGCGAGGCCGAGACCGCGGCCGCGCGGACGCGCCTCGGGGTAGGTGGCGACGCCCTCGATGGGGGCGTCGGAGATCACGGACATGGGAGAGCCTTTCGTGGACAGAGGCGGATGACCGTCTCCGTCGACGGCAGAAGGACGGCTGCGGCGACGCCGCAGGGTCAGCGGGGAGGCGTCAGGGCAGCGTCGCCCGGCACGCCGGAAGAACGACCTCGTCGACGATCGCTGTGATGTCGGCGACGTCGCAGTCGCGGCCGAAGACGACGGCCTGGTGCACCGCCATCGCCGGCAGGATCGAGGCGAGCCGCTCGAGGTCGGCGTCCGGACCGATCTCACCGCGCTGCTGAGCACGGGCGAAGGTGGCCACGAACTGCTCGGTCAGCGGACCGAGGAACTGCGCCTGGAACTCGTCGTACAGGTCCTCGTCGCGGTGCAGCGCCGGCATCACCGCCGCGAGAAGTGCGGGTAGGCCCGCGGTGAGGCCGCGGTCGCGGCAGGCACCGGACAGCAGGTCACCCCGCAGCGACCCGGACGCGGGACGCTCGAGGACGGACGGGCAGATCGTCTCGACGACGGCCTCGACGACGAGGGCGGCCTTGGTCGGCCACTTGCGGTAGAGCGTGGCCTTGCTGGCCCGGACCTCGGCGGCAACCGCGTCGAAGGTGAGCCGGTCGTAGCCGTGCTCGACGAGAAGACGGATCACCGCTTCGTGGATCTCGGCCGCGCGTTCACCTTCGACCCTGGGGCGGGTAGCGGTGGCGATGGGGCTCATGGCGTCTCAATCTCCATAGATGGAACGAAACTGTTTCGTTCCATCGAGACACTACGCCGGCGATTGCGGCGGGTCAAATCGCCTGTCCGGGGGCGCTGGCAGGATCACGGGATGAGCAGTGACGAGGTGCTTCTGACGGATGAGCGACACTACCCGCACGGGGTCCCCAGCTGGGTCGACGTCACCCAGCGTGATCACCAAGAGGCGACGCGGTTCTACGGCGGGCTGTTCGGCTGGCAGTTCACCGACGCAACTCCTTCGGACGCCCCCGGCAGCTACCTCATCGCGACCCTCGACGGTCACGACGTCGCGGGCGTTGGGCCGGCAGAAGGGGCCGGCGAGGTCGCCTGGCGGACCTACGTCGCCTGCGACGACGTCGACGCGACGGCGGCCGCCGTGAGCGCGCGCGGTGGGAGGGTCCTGGCCCCACCACGCGCCGTCGGTCCGGCCGGCAGCGACGCGACGTGCATCGACCCGCAGGGCGCGCCGTTCCGCCTGTGGCAGGCGCGGCGGCGGCTCGGCGTCCAGCTGGCCAACTCCCCCGGCGCGTGGAACTTCAGCATCCTCCACAGCGCGGCACCAGCCGCCGTCCTGCCCTTCTACGCGGAGGTGTTCGGCTGGGCGGTCGACCCGCAGCTCGGCGCCGGCATGGTCCGGTTGCCGGGGTACGGCGACCACCTGGCAGCGACCGTGGACCCGCACATCCACGAGCGGCAGGCATTCGCCCCGCCCGGTTTCGCCGACGTCGTCGCCGGGTTGGTCGAAGACGCCGATCCGGAGCAGGCCGGGTGGCACGTGATGTTCACCGTCGCGGACCGGGACGAGTCGGCGGCGACGGCCGAACGGCTGGGGGCGACGGTGCTGTCGTCGAGCGAGAACGAGTGGACGCGCGAGGCCGTGATCCGCGACCCGCAGGGCGCGACGCTGACGCTGAGCCAGTTCGCGCCGGCGGGCTGAGGTGGGTGCCGCTGGGTGGAGGTGATACCGGACGGATATCCGGTCGCGATCACCACGACCCAGTGGTCCCCCCGCTCGAAGGTCAGGCGCTCTCCTTGCGCTGCTGACGCTTGGCCCGAACCGGCACGTCACGGCGGACGACTGTCGGAAGGACGTTGTCGAGGACGACCTCGCGGGTGACGACGACGCGGGCGATGTCGTCCTCGCTCGGGACGTCGAACATCACCGGGAGGAGGACCTCCTCCATGATCGCGCGCAGCCCACGGGCACCGATGCCACGCAGCAGCGCCTGGTCGGCAACCGCCTCGACGGCGTCGTCGGTGAACTCCAGCTCGACGCCGTCGATGTCGAACATCTTCTTGTACTGCTTCACCAGCGCGTTGCGCGGCTCGGTGAGGATCTGGACCAGCGCGTCGCGGTCGAGCGGGCTGACCGTCGTGATGACCGGGAGACGGCCGATGAACTAGGGGATGAGCCCGAACTTCATGAGGTCCTCGGGCATGACTTCGTGCATCGACTCCACGAGGTCCTTGGGCGTGTGCAGCTGACTGCCGAACCCCAAGCCCTTCTTGCCGTTGCGCGACTCGATGAGCTTCTCCAGGCCGGCGAAGGCACCGCCCACGATGAACAGGACGTTCGTCGTGTCGATCTGGATGAACTCCTGGTGGGGGTGCTTGCGACCGCCCTGCGGCGGGACGCTGGCGGTGGTGCCCTCGAGGATCTTCAGCAGCGCCTGCTGGAC
>DATLQE010000267.1:0-4093 GCA_035535335.1 Lapillicoccus sp.
ATGGTCGACGTGGCGGCGGCGGCGAAGCTGAGGCAGATCAGCGGGTCGAGCCAGTCGGCGGCGGCGGGCACGGCGATCTGCCCGTCGGCGGCGTAGGGATACCGCGACGACGACCGGTCGACCATGACGACGTGCTCGCCGGCCCACAGTGTGGAGAAGCCCTGCTGTTCGGCGGTTCTCGCCACCGCGTCGATGACCGGCCGTTGGGCCGCCGAACCGATACCGAGGGCATGCAGACCGATTCGCATCTCGAGATCCCATCACTCGTTGGGTACCTTCGGGCGCCGCCGCTAAAGCAGCTTCATCACCTGACCCATGACCTCTGGCACGAACCCCGAGACGTGACCGCCGGGAAAGACGTGCAGCGTCGCCCCAGCCGTCTCAAGGCGCTCCGCGAACGGCCGGAACAGGTCACCGTCCCCGGTGAACACGTCGACGGGCACCGGGAACTCGTCCAGCCGGAAGCCCCACGGCTGGTTCCAGATCAAGAGGGCCTCGTTCGTGTATGCCCGTGGCTGCCGCCCGCCCTCGAGCGCGGTAGCGCGGAAGTGCGGTTCCACGTCCGGTCGGTGGAGCACCTCGACGTCCATCGGGTGCTGGCCGCGCATCCGCATCGACTCGAGTGCCTCGGCGACCTTTCCGTTTCCGCGGTACTGTATCGCCTGCGAGACCACGGTGAAGGTCCGCGGATGGTCGCGCGCCAGCCGCATGAACCGCGAGATCTGTCCCGGCAGGATGGCCAGGAGGTCGTCCTCGGCCGGCGGCCCGGGGTTCACTGCCACCGCACCGGTCACGAGCGGCGCACCCGCGGCGGCCAGGGCAAGTACGTGGGAACCGCCTCCCGAGATCCCCGCGACGCGAACCGCGTCCACTCCTAGGTGCTCCGCGACCATCCGGGTGTCCGCGACGACATCGACCAGGGTCCGGCCGGGTTGCGGTGGTGAGCCGCCCGCTCCGGGCCGGTCCCACCCCACAAGCCGCACACCGGCCGCGGCGGCGGCCGACGCATACAGGCCCGTCTCCAGCCGCGAGCTGCCGGTGCCGTGGAAGTAGAACGCGACCCGGCCGGACGGGTCGCCGACCTCGCACAGCGCGAGGCGCCGGCCGCCGGGAACGACGACGTCGTCGAGCTCGCGGACGGTCATCGCTTCTCACGGGCGCGGGCCCGGCGCTTGCCTTCGTGCATCGCGACGACCCGGGCGATGGGGATCTCGTGACCCTCGGCGACGAGGTCGGTGGGGAGCACCTGTGGCTCCGGCATCAGCCTCGCCCATGCGTCGCCTTTGCGCAGCAGACCGGGCGCCGTGTGGATCGTGAAGTCTCGCGGGCTGATCGAGTCGAGGTCGTCCCAGCCGACGGGGAACGACACGGGAACCCGCGGACGGACCCGCGGGCTGTAGGCCGCGATCACCGTTGCACCCCCCGCGCGGGTCGAGTCGACGAAGACCTTGCCGTGCCGCTGCTCGACGACGAAGGCGGTGGTGGCCAGCGCGGGGTCGATCCTCTCGGCGCGGGCGGCGATCGCGCGCGTTGCGGCGGCGACGTCGGGCAGATCCGCCGCGACGAGAGGGACGAACACGTGCATCCCCTTGGCACCGCTGGTCTTCGCGGCCCCCGCGAGGCCGGCCTCGTCCAGGACCTGCTTGACCAGCTGCGTCGCGCGGACCGCGAGCCGGAAGCCCTGCTCGGCGTCGACGTCGGACGGCGGGTCGAGGTCCAGGATCACGTGCGTCTGGTGGAGCGGGTCGTCGGTGGTCATCAGGCCCGGGTGATACTCGACCGCCCGCTGGTTGGCGAACCAGACCAGCGTCCGGCGGTCGTTGGCCAGGGCGTAGGTCACGTCGCGCTTGGTCCGCTCGGCCCAGATCGACACCGACGCGATCCAGTCCGGCGTGTACGTCGGGAGGTTCTTCTGCATGAACGGTGCCTGGCCGGCGCGGACGCGGATGACCGACAACGGCCGGTCGCGCAGGTGTGGAACCATCCGGTCGGCCATCTGCTCGACGTAGTCGACGAGGTCGCGCTTGGTCGCCTCGGCCCCATCGAAGAGCGGCTCGTCGAGGTGGGTCAGCGGCACTCCGTCGCGAGACTCCTCGGCCGTCACGCCGGTCACGTTACGCCAGGCGCGAGAGGATCCATCGGTGGTGGCGTTCGAGTTCGAGGCCGAGCTTTGGCAGTGGGAAGCTCGGCGCGAGACCGTCCTCTTGGTTCGCCTGCCGCCCGACATCTCGGAGGAGATCGCCGAGCGGGCGCTCGCACTGCCCCGGGCCGGTTTCGGCGCGGTCCGGGTGGCCGTGACGGTCGGCGAGACGTCGTGGCGGACGTCGATCTTCCCGGCCGCGGCCGACCGGTACGTCCTTCCGGTCAAGAAGGCGGTGCGCACCGCCGAGGACCTCCAGCTCGGCGGCACCGTCGCGGTACGACTCGAGCTGGTCGACCTCTGACCGGCGGCCTCACCACACCTTGCCGGGGTTGAAGATCCCCAACGGGTCCAGAGCGTCCTTGACGGCGCGCTGCATCGCGATCGAGCCGGGGTCCAGCTCTCGGTGCATCCCGGCCCGCTTGAGCAGGCCCACGCCGTGCTCGCCGGTGACCGTGCCGCCCAGCTCGATCGCCGCGTCGAGCATCTCCTCGAACGCCGCCTGCGCGGCCTCGCGCGCCGCGTCGTCGCCGGGCGGGGTGAGCAGCAGCGGGTGCAGATTGCCGTCACCGGCGTGCGCGATGGTCGCCATCCGCACGCCGTGACGGTCGGCGATCTCGACGAGTCGCGCGAGCATCACGGGGACGGCGGAGCGCGGGACACAGACGTCCTCGGTGAGGACCGGACTCCGCCGCTCCAGGGCGGGGTACGCGAGTCGTCGCGCCGCGAACAACGCCTCGGCTTCGGTGTCATCGCTGGATTCGACCGCCCACAACGGGTTTCCGTCCTCGAAGGCGGCCACGATGCCGCGAGCTTCAGCGGCACCACCCTCGCCCGGGGTGTCGACCCGAGCCAGAAGCAGGACCTGCGCCTCGGCCTCCAGCCCGAGGTGCTTCCACTCCTCGACGGCCGCAAGGCACTCGTGGTCGAGCAGCTCCAGCGCGTAGGGCGTCAGCCCGCGCCGGGTCACTGAGGCGACGGCGAGTCCCGCGTCGACGAGGCTGTCGAACGCGCCGACGATGGTCCGAGGAGTGCCGCTCAGCGCCGGCCGCAGCCGGAGGGTGACCTCGGTGACGATGCCGAGGGTGCCCTCGGAACCGACCATCAGACCGCAAAGGTCAAGTCCGGCAACGCCTTTCGCGGTTCGCCGACCCAAGCGGACGACATTCCCGTAACCTGCGGGCCCTCCGGCGGCGACCCGCATACCGAGGACGTAGTCGCGGGTGACGCCGTACTTGAGGCAGCACAGCCCGCCGGCGTTGGTCGCGACGTTGCCACCGATCGTCGACCACGGAGCGCTCGCCGGATCGGGTGGATACCACAGCCGCTGCGCGTGGAGGAGCGCCTTGAGGTTGTCGTTGACGATGCCGGGCTGGACCACGCAGACGAGGTTGTCGGCGTCGATCTCGACGACCTGGTCCATCTGAGAGAGGTCGAGGACGAGGCAGCCGTCGACGGCGTTGGCTCCGCCGGAGAGGCCGGTTCCCGCGCCCCGCGGCACGACCGGCACCTTGAGGTCGGCGCAGATCCGCACCGCCTCCTGGACCTCGGCCTCGGACCGCGCACGCAGCGCTAGGGCCGCCTCACCCACCGGCGCCCACTCGGCGTCATCCGCAGAAAGGCTGGCGACGACGTCGCGATCCGTAACCAGCCGCTGCGCCGGAATGGCGCGCGAGAGCGCCTCGACCAGCTGGCCGGTGGTCATTCCAGCGCCTCGTGGACGATAGCGGCGGTGGCCTTGGCGCCGGCCGGGGTCATGATCGACGCGGCGTGGTCGAGCCCCTCGAGGCCGACCACGGTGGTGCACTGCGGCGCATACCGCTCGACGGCGTCGTGGGAGTACATCGGCGGCGAGTCGGGACCTACGCCCCACTCCGCGTGCAGCCAGCGCACCGGCACCCCGACGTCCTGCCACGGCACGCTGCCGAAGAAGGTGTCACGCCCGTCGCCGAC
>DATLQE010000268.1:0-2559 GCA_035535335.1 Lapillicoccus sp.
CATTGAGCGCGGCAACCGGCGAGATCACTGGACTCGACGCCTCGGTTACCGCGGGTTCGGAGGACCGAACTGCTCCCGAGACCCTGGGCGGCATGCTCGAGACCAACGCCAACGTCGTCGCCGGCGACTCCGGTGGCCCGCCGTATGACGCCCAGGGCGAAGTGGTCGGCATCGACACGGCCGGCTCCACGGGCGGTGCGCCCGACGCGTACGCCATCCCCATTGCCGTGCACTCTCGATCGTCCAGCAGATCCAGTCCGGTCACGAGACGAGCACGGTGCGGATCGGCCCCGCCGCGTTCCTGGGAATACAGGTCGCCAGCACTCCCTCGTATGCCGGCTATGGAAACACTGCGCGTGGATGGTTCGCCACGACACCGGGAGCTCAGGTCGGCGACGTGGTCAGCGGGTCGGCGGCCGCCAGTGCCGGGCTGCAGGCTGGCGACGTCATCACCAGGCTCGACGGACAGGCCGTCAACTCGTCCGGTGACGTGTCCGCAGCGCTCATCGGGGCGAACCCCGGCGACCACGTGACCATGGGGTGGACCAGCCAGGACGGAAGTCAGCACACCGCGCCCGTCACACTCGGAGCCAGCCCCGTCGCCTGACCGGTTCAGAGAATCCCGTCGGTTCATCACCCGACACGAAGCCGTTGCGTCCGGCGGTGGCGGTCATCGCGACCGCCGCCGCGGACGCAACGGCACGTGCCCCACGCCGGCCACATGACTCCCAAGGCGCTCTTCGTTTCGGGTGCGCCATGGCGACCCGAACGCGGTTCGGGCCCGGATAGGTTGCTTTGTTCGCTGCTACGTCGTCGACATCGATCCTGACGACCTACGTGGCCACGGCGGCGACGGACTCCCGCGCTGCCCCTTCGCGGCATACTGGACATCGGTAACGTCGGCGGCCACCGGACCAGCCGGGCCGAGACCCGCGACGGACGAGGCGAGGTGGGGGCGTGGAAGCCGCGTTGTCGCTGTTCTGGATCGCCGTAGTCGCCGTGCTGGCGCCGCTGCTGTCCGCTCTCGTCCCCCGAAGGCTGATCCCGGAGGCGGTGCTGCTCCTCATCTTCGGCGTCATGATCGGTCCGCACGTGCTCGACCTCGCGAAGCCCGGTGAGGCCGTCGACGCGTTCCGCGAGCTCGGGCTCGGGATGCTGTTCCTATTGGCGGGCTTCGAGATCGAGCTCCGGGAGCTGACCGGACGCGGTGGACGTCGAGCCCTGCTGACCTGGGCGGTCTGCTTCGTCCTGGCCTTGGGGTTCGTTGGCCTCCTCGGCCTACAAGGCCTGGTCCACGCCGAGATCGCCGTGGCCATCGCCCTCGTCTCGACCGCGCTCGGCGTCCTGCTGCCGATCCTTCGCGACAGCGGTCAGCTGAGCTCCCCGTTCGGCGCGACGATCCTCAACCACGGTGCGGTCGGGGAGCTGGCGCCGGTGATCGCCATGGCGGTCCTGCTCGGCACCCGCGGCGCTGTCCGGTCGGTGCTGGTCCTCCTGCTCTTCGCGGTGGTGGCGGTCGGTGTTACGTATGCTTCGACGCGGGTGATGCCCGGCAGTCGGCTGCACGGCCTCATCTTGGCCGGTCAGGAGACCACGGCGCAGCTGACCTTGCGTCTGGTCGTCCTGCTCCTGGTCAGCCTTTCGCTGCTCGCGGCGGTGTTCCAGTTCGACATCGTCCTCGGGGCCTTCGCGGCGGGCTTCATCCTGCGGCGACTCATCCCCGAAGGTCACCGGTCGCTGGAGCACAAGCTCGATGGGCTCGCCTTCGGCCTGCTCATCCCGGTGTTCTTCGTGACGTCGGGGATGGCCATCGACCCGGCCGCGGTCGGGTCGAACCCGCTGGTGCTCGTCGCCTTCGTCGTGGCCATCATCGTGATTCGCGGCGGCCCCATCCTCCTCGCGACGATGACGCAGCGCCGGCCCGATGGGGACGGTCGGCAGTTCTCGCGGAGGGACAGTGTGCGGGTCGCGTTGTACGGCTCGACTGGGCTGCCGATCATCGTCGCCGTGACGTCGGTCGCGGTGAAGAACGGCCAGATGAGCCAGGCGAACGCCTCGCTGCTCGTCGCGGGCGGCGCCGTGACCATGCTCCTCCTGCCGATGACGGCGACCCTGTTGAGCCGCCCGGGGTCAGCGTCGGCGACGACGCGGCCCGCGACGGAGCCGCCCGCCACGGAGCCCACCCCTGCCTCGTGAGCCGAGGTCCGGGCACGAGAGCGACGGCGACCACGGACCTGAGCCTCGACGACTACTGACGCCCCTCGTCGACGCCCTCGTCCGGCAGGAGGCTCTTCTGGTCAAGGGTGTACAGGAAGGCGAAGGCCGGCGTGAGGACGAGCGCGGCGAGAACGGCAGCCACGAGGACGGCCGTAATCGTGGCGGTCGGAGCCGCTGCCTGCGCCACGGTCAGCGTCTCGGGCAGGAGGTAGTCCCACTGGGCGACCCCCCACGCGACGACGAGCGCGCCAGAGGCAACCAGGGCGGCAACCCGCGCACCTCGGCGCGGGCGACCGCGCAGGAGCAGGAACGCGGCGACGCCCGCCAGCGCCGAGAGCACGA
>DATLQE010000269.1:0-2943 GCA_035535335.1 Lapillicoccus sp.
TCGGAGATGCCGGCGGCGAGGTTGGTGACCAAGGAGATACCGAGCACTTCCAACCCCACGTGCCGCGCGGCGATGGCCTCCAGCGTTGTCGACATGCCGACGAGGTCGCCGCCGATCCGCTTCGCCATCTGCACCTCGGCCGGCGTCTCGTAGTGGGGCCCGGGGAATTGGACGTAGACGCCCTCGTCCAGGCTCGGGTCGACGTCGCGGGCGATGGCCCGCAGGCGGGCGGAGTAGAGGTCGGTGAGGTCGACGAACGTCGGCCCCTACAGCGGCGACGTGGCAGTCAGATTGATGTGGTCGCGGATGAGCACCGGAGTGCCCGGCCCCCACGCCGGGTTGAGGCCGCCGCAGCCGTTCGTCAGGACGATCGTCGAGCAGCCTGCCGCGCTCGCGGTACGGACCGCGTGGACCACGGCGCGGACCCCCCGGCCCTCGTAGTAGTGGGTTCGGGTCCCGTAGACGAGCGCGCGCCGACCGCTGTCACCGATGGCGACCGACCGCATACCGCCGTGGTGTCCGGCTACCGCTGCGGCGTGGAAGCCTGGCACGTCCTGGTTGTCGACGGTCGCGAGGGTGGGACCGATGAGCTCTGCGGTCTGGCCCCAGCCGGATCCGAGGACCAGTGCGACGTCGTGGGTGGGAGCGCCGGTGCGCTCGGCGATCACGGTGGCTGCGGCCTTGGCGACGTCGAAGGGGTCGGTACCCAGGTCGTGGAGATCGACGCTCACCCGGGCACCCTAGTGGCCGCAGCACTTCTCGCCCCGATGGTTGGATGAAGGGGTGATCGGGCAACCCACGTCGGTCGTCGTCCTCGGCGGCGGACCGGGCGGGTACGAGGCGGCCCTCGTCGCGGCCCGGCTCGGCGCGTCGGTCACGGTGGTCGACCGGGACGGCCTCGGTGGGGCGTGTGTGCTGACCGACTGCGTTCCGAGCAAGACCCTCATCTCGACGGCTGGGTTCGTGACGAACCGCGCCGCCGGCGGTGATCTCGGCGTGGGCCTGGGCGACGCCCGGGTGGATCTGGCGGCCGCCAACCGGCGCATCCTCAACCTTGCCGAGGCGCAGAGCACCGACATCGCCGCCCGCCTCACTGGGGACGGCGTGCGGATCGTCCGCGGCGCCGGGACGCTGCTCCGCGCCGATGCGGTCCGCGCGGTGGCTGACGACGGGACAGCGGAGGACCTCGACGCGGACGTCGTGCTCCTGGCCACCGGGTCGACGCCGCGGACCACGCCGAGCGCGCAGCCTGACGGAGAACGCATCCTCACCTGGCAGCAGATCTACTCGCTCACCGCGCTGCCCGAGCACCTCGTCGTCGTCGGGTCGGGCGTCACCGGCGCGGAGCTCGCGCACGCCTACGTCGGCCTCGGCGCCCGCGTCACCCTCGTCTCGTCGCGCGACCGGGTGCTTCCCGGCGAGGACGCCGACGCAGCCGCGGTCATCGAGGACGTCTTCCGGCGCGACGGCATGGAGGTGCTCGGCCGGTCGCGGATGGCCAGTGTCGAGCGGGACAACGACGGGGTATGCGTGACGCTCACCGACGGTCGCACAGTGCTCGGTTCACACGCGTTGCTGGCCGTGGGCTCCGTGCCGCAGACGTCGGGGATCGGATTGCCGGAGAACGGAATTGCGCTGGCCGAGTCCGGGCACATCGAGGTCGACGGGGTCTCGCGGACCTCGGTCCGCGGCGTATATGCGGCGGGGGACTGCACGGGTGTCCTGCCGCTCGCGTCGGTGGCGGCGATGCAGGGCCGGATCGCGATGTGGCACGCGCTCGGAGACGCGGTGACACCGCTCCGGCTCGACGTGGTGAGTGCCAACGTGTTCACGTCACCCGAGATCGCGACGGTCGGAGTGACCCAGGACGACGTCGACTCCGCACGCGTGGCGGCGCGGGCGGTGATGCTCCCGCTGGCGACCAACGCCCGCGCGAAGATGGACCGGTTCACCGACGGGTTCGTCAAGGTGTTCGCGCAGCAGAGCAGCGGCACCGTGCTCGGCGGTGTGGTCGTGGCGCCACGGGCGTCTGAGCTGATCTACCCGTTGACCGTCGCCGTCCAGAACCACCTCAGCGTCGACCAGCTGTCGGGGTCCATCACGGTGTACCCGTCGATGTCCGGCTCGATCGCCGAGGCGGCCCGGCGCCTACACACCCGCTGAGAACTCAGTCCTCCGGATGGTTCCGGCGCAGGTCGGGGTCGTTCTCCTCCGTGTAACGGAGCTCCTCGTCGTCATCACGGGCCCAGCGCTGGCGCCGGTTCTCGGAGACCGTCCGTCGCAGCCACCGCATCAACGGCCAGAGCACGGCCAGGATCACAACGAGGATCAACAGGTTCGTGACCGAGAACCCTTGCCACGGCATCTGATCCGCGCTGGTCAGCTGAGGCATACCTCGATCGTAGGCGCCCGGGGAGGCGTCGTGAGCGTCTCGGCGGACTAGGGTCGAGGACGGCGGACCGATGACCTACCGCTACGGGCCCATCAGGAGGGACACAGGCGATGAGCAACGCGAGCTTCTTCGACAAGGTCAAGGACTTCATCACGGGCCACCCTGAGCAGGCCGACCAGGGCCTCGACAAGACCTCGGAGGTCCTCGACGAGCGGACCGGCGGCCGCTACTCCGAGCAGATCGCCAAGGGCGACGACATGGTGCGCGAGCGGCTCGGCATACCGGAGGACGAGGCAACGCTTCCGGAGCCGTCGCCCGATCCGGCCCCGGCCCCGGGCGACCCGCCATCGGTGCCCAGCGAGCCGGCGCCGACTCCCGGCACGGCACCGGAGCCGCAGACCCCCATCGATCCCGGCCCGGGCCCGGACGCACCGGGCACCGCCCCACCCGTCCCCAGCCCCGACCCGGTGCCGACGTCCGCACCGGAGACCATCCCCGAGTCGTCGCCCGAGACGACCAGTACCGACCCGGGGGCGCGCACCTGACGGTCC
>DATLQE010000270.1:0-3564 GCA_035535335.1 Lapillicoccus sp.
TCCGCCTCGACGGCGTCGACCTGCGGGAGGTCCGCCGCGGCGGCGTCCCCGAGGCGGCGTCCCTCGTGGCCCAGCAGACCTTCCTCTTCGACGACACGGTGCGGGGCAACGTCACGCTCGGCGCGGAGGTCCCTGACGAGGAGGTGTGGGCGGCCCTCCGGGTGGCCCAGGCGGACGGCTTCGTCGGACGGCTCCCCACGGGTCTCGACACGCGGGTCGGCGAGCGCGGCACCAGCCTCTCCGGCGGCCAGCGCCAGCGCATCGCCTTGGCCCGCGCGGTGCTCCGACGGCCGCAGCTCCTCGTCCTCGACGACGCCACGTCGGCCGTCGACCCGGCCGTCGAGCAGGACATCCTCGCCGCCCTCCGCGAGGCTAACAGCGGCACGACGGTCCTGGTCGTCGCCTACCGGATGGCGACGATCACCCTGGCCGACGAGGTCGTCTACCTCGAAGAGGGGCGCGTCGTCGACCACGGCACCCACGCCGAGCTGCTCGGCCGCTGCGCGGGGTACCAGCGGCTGGTCACGGCGTACGCGCGTGAGGCCGCCGAACGCGCGGCGGTCGCGGCCGACGAAGAGCGGGCGACGGTGGGAGCCGACCGATGAGCATGCGTTCCGCCCCGCTTGTCGACCACGGCGGCATCGAGTCGGGTCAGGACCTCACGACGTGGGGGACGCTGCGGCGCGGGGTCGAGCTGTCGCCCGAGCTGCGCCGCGGCATCGGGGTGACGATCGCCCTCGCGATCCTGTCCACGGTCGGCAAGGTGCTCGTCCCGTTCGTCATCCAGCGGACCACCGACGACGGCATCCTCGCGGCCGGCGGCCCCGATGCCGGGATCGTGCTGCGCTACGTGCTGCTCGCGGTCGTCGGGGTCGCGGTGACGGCGACGTGCACCTACTTCGTCAACGTGCGACTGTTCACCGCGTCCGAGAACGGCCTCTCGACCCTGCGGATCAAGGCGTTCCGGCACATCCACGACCTGTCGGTCCTCACCCAGAACACGGAGCGGCGCGGCTCGCTGGTCTCCCGCGTGACGTCTGACGTGGACACGATCTCGCAGTTCGTGCAGTTCGGCGGACTCATGCTCATGGTCAACGTCGCGCAGCTCCTGCTGGCGACGCTGCTCATGGTCATCTACAGTCCGCCGCTCGCGGCGGTCGTCTGGGGCTGTTACATCCCGCTCTTCTTCATCATCCGGCAGTTCCAGGGCATCGTCGGACGGGCGTACACGAGCGTGCGCGAGCGCGTCGGCGACATGCTGGCCGCCATCTCGGAGGCGGTCGTCGGGGCGGCAACCATTCGCGCATACGGCGTCGAGGACCGGACGGCGGAGCGGATCGACGTCGCCGTCGAGGGGCACCGCCGGGCCGCGGTCCGCGCTCAGACCCGCGCCGTCATGGCCTTCACCACCGGCCAGCTGGTGTCGGGCCTGACCACCGCGGTCGTCATCGTCGTCGGCACCCTCCTTGCCGTGAACGGCTCGCTGACGCTGGGTGAGCTGCTCGCCTTCCTCTTCCTGGTCAACCTCTTCACGACCCCGGTCCAGCAGGCGACAGAGATCCTGAACGAGTTGCAGAACGCCGTCGCCGGGTGGCGCCGCGTCATCGGGATCATCGACACCACGGCCGACGTGGCCGACCCGGGCGGGTCCGGCGTCGAGCTGCCGCGCGGGCCGATCACGGTCGGGTTCGAGAACGTGTCTTTCGCGTACCCGGGCGGCGACACGGTGCTCCACGACGTCTCCCTGCGGATCGCACCACGGTCCCGCGTGGCGATCGTGGGGGAAACCGGTTCGGGCAAGTCCACGCTGGCCAAGCTGCTGACCCGGCTCATCGACCCGACCAGCGGCGAGGTGACCATCGACGGAGTCGACCTGCGGCGGGTCCGGTTCGGGTCGCTGCGCAACCGGGTCGTGCTCGTGCCGCAGGAAGGGTTCCTCTTCGACGCGTCGCTGCTAGAAAACATCCGGTTCGGTGCGCCGGAGGCCACCGCGGACGACGTACGCCTCACCCTCACCGAGCTCGGGCTCGACTCCTGGCTGGGCACGCTGCCCCAGGGTCTCGCGACCGACGTCGGGCAGCGCGGCGAGTCGCTGTCGGCGGGGGAGCGGCAGCTCGTCGCCCTGGCGCGCGCCTACCTCGCCGACCCCGACCTCCTCGTCCTCGACGAGGCGACCTCGGCGGTCGACCCGAGCACCGAGGTCCGCATCCAGCGCGCGCTCGACAGCCTGACGCGGGGCCGGACCTCGATCGCCATCGCGCATCGGCTGTCAACGGCGCAGGCGGCCGACGAGGTGATCGTCGTCGACGGCGGGCGGATCGTCGAGCGCGGCCCGCACACCGAGCTCGTCGGCGCGGGCGGTGTCTATTCACACCTGCACGCCTCCTGGGTCGCGCAGCAGTCGGGCGCGTGAGCCGATCTCCCGTGTCCTGCCGGCGAACCGGGCCGCCGAACGGCACAATCGCCGCGTGACCTCCGACGTGAAGCCGCTCGTCGCCGCGTACTGGCAGGCCTACAACGCCGGCAACTGGGACGCGGTGCGCGAGATGGTCGCCGACGACTACGTCCACCACAGCGGCGACGCGGAGTCGCACGATGTCGAGTTCTTCGTGTCCGGCGCCAGAGGCCTGCGGGCGGCCTTCCCGGACGTGAACGTGGAGGTCCGAGACATGGTGGCCGAGGACGATCGGGTGGCCGTTCGCTGGGTGGCGCGGGCGACGCATACCGGGTCGCTGTTCGGCGAGGAAGCCACTGGGCGGCCGGTCGCCATCGACGGCGCGACCATCCACCGGGTGCTGGACGGCCGCATCGCCGAGGACTGGGAGGTCATGAACGAAGGCGCCCTCCGCGACCAGCTCGCGGCGGAGACGACGGCCGCGCTCTGAGTGGACCCTCCTCCCCGACCGGCGGCATTGTGGTCGCGGTGTTGACGTGGTGGTCGCGCTGCACCCTCATGGTCACGTCGCCAGCCTGACCACAAGGTCTCCCCACCGCTGCGGGACAATGCCTCACGTGACGCACTACGCCACGTCGGCGCACCTCGATCCGCAGCTCGACCCCTCGGTTGCCGCCCTGCTCAAGCGGGACGCGGCCGGCCTGGTCGCCGCGGTCGTCCAGCAGCACGACTCCGGCGAGGTGCTCATGGTCGGCTGGATGAACGACGACGCGCTGGCGCGGACCCTGAGCACCGGCCGGGTGACCTTCTGGTCTCGCAGCCGGCAGGAGCTGTGGCGCAAGGGCGACACGTCCGGGCATATCCAACACGTCAAAACGGTCGCGCTCGACTGTGACGGGGACGCCCTCCTCGTCAAGGTCGACCAGGTCGGGCCGGCCTGTCATACCGGCGCGCGCTCCTGCTTCGACACCCATCCGCTCGAGGCCGTCGTGAGCGGCGCCGGTGGCTGAGAACGGCCGGGCCGATGACCTCGCGGCCGATCTCACCTGGGGCCGGACGTGGCCGCGGCTGGACCTCTTCGTCGAGCTCGCGCGGGACCGGCGGGTCATCCCTGTCGTCCGGCGACTCCTCGCCGACGCCGAGACGCCGCTCAGCCTCTACCGGAAGCT
>DATLQE010000271.1:0-3020 GCA_035535335.1 Lapillicoccus sp.
TCCCCGAGGGGCGGGCCGTCGTCTACCCGTACCTCCACGGCCGCTCCGTGGTGCTCGGCGAGGTGACGCCGGGACCAGGCGTGGCCGTCGAGATCGGGCGGGCCGTCGCGGCGCTGCACAACGTGGAGCGGGCGGTGTTCGAGGAGGCCGGCGTACCGGTCTACGACGCGGAGACCTGCCGCACCCGGCACCTCGCCGATCTCGACCGCGGCGCCGCGACGGGACATGTGCCGACGGCGCTGTTGTCCCGCTGGGAGAGGGCGCTCGAGGACGTCTCCGCGTGGCGGTTCGCCCCCACCCCGGTGCACGGCAACCTCACCGGCGGCCGGCTCCTCGTGACGTTCTCTGACGAGGACGATGCCGAGTCCGCGTCCGTACGGGCGGTTACCGGCTGGGAGGACGCCAAGATCGCCGACCCGGCCGACGACTTCGCGGCGCTCTTCTCGGAATGCACTCCCGAGGCGTTCGAGAGCATCGTCGAGGCCTACTCGGTGACCCGGATCGAGCGCCCGGACCGGCACCTGAGGCATCGCGCCAAGGTGGCGTCGGAGCTGCGGCTGCTGACGCAGCTGCTCGACGCGGTCAACGCCGCAGAGCCACCACTCATCACCCGACGAGCCGCCGAGCTGAGCGCCCTGACCGAACGCGTGGCCGACGCTCCCGATCTCGTCGTGGCGGAGCCGGAACCGTCGACCCGGATGCCGGTGCCTGTGGCCCCAGCGCCGGTGCCGGAGGACGAAGCCGTCGATGCGGCCGCCGCCACTCTGTCGGAGGCTGGCGACGACGACGACACCCAGGTACTCAAGACCGGGGCGGCAGCGGACGCCACCGCCGTCATTCCTCCCGAGGAGCTCGAGCGGCTGCGGGGTGCGTCGGACGACGAGGCCGAGGAAGAGCCGCCGGCGGAGCAGGGCTCGGACTCCTGGTACGAGGTCCTCGCGCCCACTCCCGCCCTCGCCGACAGTGAAAGCCAACCCGAACCCGGCGCGGACGACGAGGCCAGTGCCGAGTCCGAGGCCCCCCCGAAAGACGATCGCGACCCCGCCAGCCAGACCCATGGTGAGGAGCCCGAGGACACGAGGCCGCTCGTCAAGTCCCCTCGCTCATCTGCGGCTCGTCCACCAGAGACCGGATCAGCTCGGCCCGGCCGGGCCTCCGGCTGACCGGCGCGGCGCCGAGGCCGTCATCTCCACCGGAGGTCAGCCCTCACTCGCCCACGCGAGGGCCGTCCACGCGGTAGCGCAGGTGGGTGACGTCCGGCGCCTCCACCACCCGGATGGGGGTCAACCTCCAGCCGCCGGACCCGTGCGCGAACAACGGCGTCCCGGCGCCGACGATGATCGGAACCAGATGCAGCTGGACCTCGTCGACCAACCCGAGCTCGAGCGCCTGACGGGCCACGTCGGCGCCGCCGCCGACCGTCGCATACCGGTCTCCCGCGGCCTCCTGCGCCGCTTCGATGGCCTCCCGCACGCTGCCGGCGAAGCGGAAGTCGACCGGTCCGGGCACTCGCGGCGGCGGCCGGTGCGTCACCACGAAGTGCGGAACGTCGTACGGCGTCTCGTCCCATCCGGTCGCGTCGTCCTCCCGCCCGAACACGCCCCGTCCGACGACGTGGCCCCGGTCGTCTCGACCAGCTCCTCGGCGACGCTGTGGTTCGGACCGGATGTCGCGGCATACCAGTCGTATAGGCCTACGTCGGCGCCGCCCTTCCCGTCGACGAACCCGTCGAGGGACACGGCCATGTCGAGCAGGACCTTCGCCATCGCAGGAGTCTGCCGTCACTCGGGCACGGTGGCCAGCACGGCTCGCAGCGCCGCCTCGCGCGGCAGCCTCGGCCGCACGGTGGTGCCGGTCTGCGCGTAGTAGAAGGCCGCGTCGACCGCGCGGGCGGGAAGGTGCCTCAAGCGCGCATACGCCAGCGCGTATGCGGCCAGCTGCAGGGTCCGCTGTCGCGCCGCCCTGCCGTCGGGCTCGCTGCCGGTCTTCCAGTCGACGATGGTGAACCCGCCGCCGTCCCGCGGGAACACCGCGTCGATCCGGCCACGGATGGCGAAGCCGGCGAGCACCGTCTCGACGGCGATCTCGATGCCCTCCGGCACCCGGCCGGCCCACTCGCTGGCCAGGAACAGCTCCTTCATGCGGGCCAGCTCAGCCTCGGTGACCTCGTCGGGAGCGGTCTCGTCGGCGCTGCCCGGAAGGTCGACGACGTCGACGATGGCGGCCCGGTGGTAGTGCTGCTCGACCCAGGTGTGGAAGGCGGTTCCGCGGCGGGCGGCGAGCGCCGGCGCCGCCGGCATCGGCCGGCGCAGTGACAGGGCGAACCGCGTGCGGTCGGTGGCGAGCTGGACCACATCAGACGCCGAGAGGTGGCGAGGCACCGCGACGACGACCTCGCGCCAGGCCGCTGCCTCCTTGCGTTCCGCGAGGAGCAGGTCGAGCTCGGCCGCCGTCCCGGGATCGACGGGAGCGGCCTCCGACGGAGCCGCCAGCGCCGCGGCGACGAGCGCGATGCCGCCGGCCAGCTGCGTACGACGGGCCGCGAGCGGGTCGTCCGGCCAGGGGTGGCGAACTGGTTCGACGAGCCGCGGGTTGACCGCGTGGCCGGTCTCATCGGCGATCGGCATCTCCGTCCACAGACCGCGCTGGACCTCCCCGGCCCTCGAGGAGTCGACCAGCTCGTCGAGGAAGAGCGAGGTCACCCGGGGGGTCGCGGCGTCACTCCAGACCGGTGCGGTGAGGAGCAGCTGCGACCGGGCCCGGGTCATCGCGACGTAGGCCAGCCGGCGCTCCTCGGCGATGGCGTGCCGGCCGCCCTCTAGCGCGAACTCGGCGAAGTCCTTGACGAGCGCCTCCCAGTCGGGGGCATCTCGCCAGTGCAGGCACGGCAGGCCCTCGGTGTCGCCACGCAGGTCGTAGGGCACCCCGTCGGCCCCGACGCACCACCCCTTGTCCTTGAGCTCCGCGACCTCCCAGCGGTCGCCCTTCCACGTGCTGGCGGCCCCGCCCTCGCGGGCGGG
>DATLQE010000272.1:0-3387 GCA_035535335.1 Lapillicoccus sp.
AGGATCAGCACTTGAAGCGCCTGCGCCTCCTGCAGCTTCTGGTCGGCGGTGCTGGCGAGGTTGTCGTTGAACTGGTTCGTCACCTGGGCGACGGTGGCGTCAGAGATCGCTGTGCCGTTGACGAAGGCGGCCGTGCTCGTCTTGTCGAACGTCGTGCATCCCGCGAGCGCGAGCGTCGCAGCGAGCACCGCCGCCGCGAGGGCCCCCGCCCGCCGACCGCGCCGGAGCACGAAGTGACCTCCCGGCATACCGAGTTCCTTTCCCCAGCACGGGTCCCTCGACCCGAGCGCCCCCATTGTGCCCTAGCGCGAGGCGGCCGCGGACGACGCCACCATGGCGGGACCCCCGATGTCGTCCTGCAGTACGGCGCGGATCAGATCCGACGCCCACTGCACGACGGCCTGGTCGCGCAGCGGCTTCCCGCCCACCCGGGCCGTCGTCGGTTGAGGCACCAGGACCGTCCCCAGCGCCTCCTTGACGATCGACCCGGGGTAGAGCCGCTTGAGCCGCAGCTGCTGGCTCTCCCGCAGCTGAACCGGTCCGAACCGGACCGACCGGCCCTGCACCGCGATGTCCCCGATCCCGGCCGTCCGCGCGACGGTCCGCAACCGCGCCACCGCCAGCAGGTTCTCGGCCGGCTCGGGCAGCGCGCCGTAGCGGTCGCGCAGCTCCTCCTCGATCCCGACGACCTCGGACTCCTCGACGACGGCCGCGAGCTTCTTGTATGCCTCGAGCCGCAGCCGTTCGCCCGGCACGTAGTCGTGGGGCAGGTGTGCGTCGACGGGCAGCTCGATCTTGATCTCTTGGAACTGGGTCTCGCCCTCGCCCTTGAAGTCGGCGACCGCCTCTCCGACCAGCCGGACGTAGAGGTCGAACCCGACACCCTCGATGTGGCCGGACTGCTCACCGCCCAACAGGTTTCCCGCGCCGCGGATCTCGAGGTCCTTCATGGCGACCTGCATCCCCGCACCGAGATCGGTGTGGCTGGCGATGGTCATCAGCCGGTCGTGCGCCGTTTCGGTGAGGGGTTTGTCCGGCGGGTACATGAAGTAGGCGTATGCCCGTTCGCGCCCGCGTCCCACCCGTCCCCTGAGCTGGTGCAGCTGGCTCAGGCCGAGGACGTCTGCCCGGTCGACGACGAGGGTATTGGCGTTGGAGATGTCGAGCCCGGTCTCGACGATCGTCGAGCAGACGAGCACGTCGAACCGCTTCTCCCAGAAGTCGAGGACCACCTGCTCGAGCCGGTGCTCGCTCATCTGGCCGTGCGCGGTGGCGATCCGCGCTTCCGGAACCATCTCGCGCAGGCGGCTTGCCGCCCGCTCGATCGACGCGACCTTGTTGTGGACGAAGAAGACCTGGCCCTCGCGCAGGAGCTCACGCCGGATCGCAGCGGTGACCTGCCGCTCTTCGTACCCGCCGACGTAGGTGAGGACCGGGTGCCGCTCCTCGGGAGGCGTTGCCAGCGTTGACATCTCGCGGATCCCCGTCACCGCCATCTCCAGCGTGCGCGGGATGGGCGTAGCCGACATGGCGAGGACGTCGACGGCAGTACGGAGGGTCTTGAGCCGTTCCTTGTGCTCGACGCCGAACCGCTGCTCCTCGTCGACGACGACGAGCCCGAGGTCCTTTAACCGGACCTCCGGCTGGAGCAACCGGTGGGTTCCGATGACGACGTCCACCCGGCCGTCGGCGAGCCCTTCGAGGACCTCGCGGGCCTCCTTGTCGCTCTGGAACCGGCTGAGCGCCTTGACGGTGACCGGGAACGGCGCATACCGCTCGGAGAAGGTGTTGAAGTGCTGGGTGACCAGCAGCGTCGTGGGGACCAGAATCGCGACCTGCTTGCCCTCTTGGACGGACTTGAACGCCGCCCGCACGGCGATCTCCGTCTTGCCGTACCCGACGTCGCCACAGATGAGGCGGTCCATCGGGACCTCCTTCTCCATGTCGGCCTTCACCTCGTCGATCGACGACAGCTGGTCGGGTGTCTCGACGTAGGTGAACGCGTCCTCGAGCTCCCGCTGCCACGGCGTGTCCGGCCCGAATGCGTGGCCCCTGGTCGCCATTCGCGCGCTGTAGAGCCGGATGAGGTCGGCGGCGATCTGCTTGACGTAGCGGCGAGCTCGGGCCTTGGTCTTGTGCCAGTCGGAGCCACCCAGCCTGTTCAGCGTGGGCGCCTCGCCGCCGACGTACTTCGTCACCTGGTCGAGCTGGTCGGTGGGGACGTAGAGACGGTCGGCGGGCTGCCCCCGCTTCGAGGATGCGTACTCGATCACCAGGTACTCGCGCGTGGCGCCCTGGACGGTCCGCTGGACCATCTCGACGAACCGGCCGACGCCGTGCTGCTCGTGCACGACGTAGTCGCCGGGGCGCAGCTGTAGCGGGTCCACCTGGTTGCGGCGCCGCGACGGCATCCGCCGCATGTCGCGGGTGCCTGTCCCGCCGGGCTGGCCGGTCAAGTCCTGTTCGGTGACGACCGCCAGCTTCTGGCCAGGGTCGACGAAGCCGCGGCCCAGTGAACCGGTGGTGATGTGGACCAGCGCGGGCTGGATGTCCCCTTCGAGGTCCTCGAGGGTCGCCGCGACGTCGTGCTCGGCCAGGACCTCGTGGACGCGCCGGGCGAGACCGTGGCCGTCGGTGACCACGACGACGCGCCAGCCGTCCCCGACCCAGGAGCGCAGCTGCGCGACGGCGGCCTCGGTGTCGCCACGGAACGGTTCGACATCGGCCGTCCCGAGGTCGATGCGCTCGACGCCGTCGTCGCCGTCCGCGAGGTCGGCCAGCTCGGCGTCGCTCGCGAAGGAGGTCAGCGTCCACCAGGGCCGGTCTGCCGCCCGGGCGTGCTCGCGCAGCTGGGCCAGGGTCCAGAACGACGCGGTACCCAGCACCCCCTGGAGGTCGACCGGCACGGCACTGCCCGCGGCCGCCCCCACCCAGCTGGCCTCGAGGAACTCGGCACTCGTCGCGACGAGATCGTGCGCTCGGGTCCGGACCCGCTCGGGGTCGACGAGGACCACGAGCGCACGGGCCGGGAGGACGTCGAGGACCGACTCCATGCCACCGGAGTCCTCCAGCAGCACCGGCAGCAGCGACTCCATCCCCTCGACGGCGATGCCCTCCGCCAGCTTGGCCAGCATGTCGGCGACGCCGGGCAGCTCGCCGGCCAGCCGGCGAGCGCGCTCGCGAACCGCGTCAGTGAGGAGCAGCTCGCGACACGGCGGGGCCCAGAGCCCGTGCTGGGCGATCTCAAGGCTGCGCTGGTCGGCCACCTTGAACCAGCGGATCTCCTCGACCGTGTCACCCCAGAACTCGACCCGAACCGGGTGCTCCTCGGTCGGCGGGAAGACGTCGAGGATGCCGCCGCGCACGGCGAACTCACCGCGCCGCTCG
>DATLQE010000273.1:0-5508 GCA_035535335.1 Lapillicoccus sp.
ACCGACGTTCTCACTGACGGCTGGCAGGCCGACGAGGCCCGGGCCGAGGCGCGACGGCTCGGTCTGCCCCGTGCCCGCGACGGCATCGCCGCCTGGGCGGCGCTCGGCGCGCTGGTCGCCGTGGTTCGCGTGGCGGACTGGCCTCCGGCGGACGGGCAGCGCCGGTCGGCCCTGATCGTCGACGAGTCCGGCTCGGCGTCGCCGCTCGGTCGATGGGCCCGCGCCTGCGGGTTCGCACCGGTGCACCTCGGGCTGACCGTGCTGGGCGGTGGCTACGACGCGCTGGACGTCGATCTGGCGACGATCGACGTCGTCACGCGGGTGCACCCCGGAGGGTGCGACGACTCCGACGTCGACGAGGCGCTCAGCCAGGCGGCGTGGGCCTTGTGCCCCGGTGGCCTGTTCGTCGTGACGCTGCCGCTCGGCCGGCCCGGACTCGAGGGCGCGCTCGGCCCGGCGGAGGTCCGGGCGGTGGTGGCCCGGGCGCACGAGCAGGGGTTCGTCCTCGTGGGCGATCTCGACGGCGAGGTCGGACACCGGATGCGGGCGGCCGGGACCGCCGCTGCCGGCACGCCAGAGCGGATCCCCGGCTCCGCATACGCGCTGGTCCGGCTCACCCTGCGCCGCCGGTGAGTGACGGGCGGGCTCGAGGGTGACGCCGGGGTGATGCGGTCACGCACGCTCGCGGCAGTCCGCCTCCTCGTCGCGGCGGCCGTCGCCCTGGCGCTGGTGTGGGGCGTCGCGCGGAACTGGACCGAGATCAGCCAGGACCTGCAGCGCGTCAGCCTCGGCGCAGTATTGCTGTCGTTCGCGCCCGCGGCGCTCGGGACCTGGCTGACCATGCTCGGCTGGCGCGTCGTCCTCGCCGATCTCGGGTCGCCGTTGCACATGGCGCCCGCGGGTGGAGTGTTCTTCGTGGGTCAGCTGGGCAAGTACCTGCCCGGGTCGGTCTGGACGGTGCTCGTCCAGGCCGACATGGCCGCACACCTGCACGTGCCGCGGCGCCGGACCGGCGTGGCGGGCCTCGTCACCATCGGCCTGTCCGTGCTGACCGGGATCCTCGTCGGTCTGCCCGCCTTGCCCCTGCTGCTCCGGCAGTCCAGTGGCGCCCCCGGCTGGCTGCTGTTGGCGGTCCCTTTGCTTGCGGTGCTCGCCTGGCCCGCCTTGCTGAACCGGATGATCGCGCTGGGGCTTCGGGTCCTGCGCCGCCCGCCGCTCGAGCACTCGTTGTCGGCCCGCGCCATCCTCACGACGGTCGTCCTGTACGCCGTGGCCTGGCTGCTCTTCGGCGTGCACATCCTCGTCCTCGCTCTCGCCGTAGGCGCCGGTGGTAGCGCGACCCTGGCCGCGCTGACCGGCTACGCGCTCGCCGGGTCGCTGGGCATGTTGACCGTCGTCCTGCCCGCCGGTCTCGGGGCGCGCGACGCGATCCTGACGCTCGTCCTCGCGTCGGCGATACCGGTTTCGGCGGCCACCGCGGTGGCGATCGTGTCGCGGTTCGTCGTCACCATCGTGGACGTGCTCGCCGCTGCGGGCGGTTGGGCGTATGCCCGCCGTCATCATCTGGTGACGTCGCGCGCCGAGCGAGAGCACCAGGCGGCCGAGACGGTGGTGGACGAGCCTTGAGGCGGCCGCCCGGAATCAGGCGCCGAACGGCTCCGGCGCGTCGGACTTCGGGAACTGGGTCACAAAGGCCATGACCGCCTCGCCGGAGAGGTCGCCGCACAGCTGGCGGTGCCCGGACTGCGCCGTGACCTGTCCCGACGGGGTCGTCGTCGCCGACCAGTGGCTCAACGCATACTTCTTGCCGCTCGGGAACTGGCCATAGGCCTCGTTCCACGGCGCGACGATGAACTTGCCCTGCGCCGGCGCGACCTTGTTGCCGAGGCTGGCCAGCTCCTTGAGCTCACCGCTGCGAGCCGACTCCTCGCTGGGCAGGTACCACAGGACGGTGTACCCGTGCTCGAGGTTGTGGACCAGGGTCTCCACGGCCGGAGTGTCCCCGCTCGAGTAGAACTGGCGGCCGTCGAGGACCGGCTGCACGAAGTGCGACCCGCTGGTCGGCGGCACGGTGGAGTACTGGATCTTCGTCACGTCGGGCCGGTTGGTGCCGGCACCGACGTGGTCGGCGTTTCCACTGGCGGCGTCGGTGGTCACCGCGTCGCACGAGGCCGAGGCGGCAGGGGTGCCCAGGGCGAGGATCAGGTTGTCGGGCTGGTTCCTCCGCGCGTCGATGATGCCGTAGGTGATCACACCGGCGAGGAGGAGGACGAGCACGGAGCAGGCCGCCACGATCATGAGCACCGTGCGGCGCTCCCGGCTGCGCTGCACCTTCTTGACCTCCGCGACCCGCGCCTTGCGTGAGCCCGGGTCGTTCCGCGGGGGCCGGGCCGAGGAGGGGCGGTCCGATCCGGAGGCCGCGCGGCCGGAACCCGCGCCTGGGCGTGCCGACTTCGCGGTCGAACCGGACGTGGGCGAGCTGGACGGGGGTTTCCTGGCCACGGTGTCCTTCGGGCGGTGCGCTGGCGGGCGACGCCAGGGAGTACGGAGCGGTCGGGGAGGCTGGGTCGGTCGGCAGGAGGGGACGCCTCCGCGACGTGGCGACAACGAGCCGCCGCCAGTGTACGTTCCGCGGCGGCGCCCCGGGTCCGGCGTCCAGCCGTCGGCGCCGTGGGCGACACTGGCGCGGTGAGGACGGATCCGGTGGGAGCACCCGCCGCGTGGCGCGAGTACGAACGGATCTGGCGGTCCGCGCGGCCGGTCCCAGTCTCGGTGATCCTCTCCACGTTCCGGCACGGCGCGGGCGACCCCACCTTCCTGCGCGCTCGCGGTGGTGCGGTGGTCCGCGGTCTGCGCACTCCGGAAGGGCTGGCCACGCTCGAGCTGCGCGCCCGTCCGTCCGAGGCCGAGGTCGTGGCGAAGGCCTGGGGGCCGGGGGCGGAGTGGGCGCTGACCGGCATACCTGCCCTGCTGGGACAGGACGACGACCCGTCCGGGTTCATGGCTCACCACGACCTCGTGGCACAGGCGGCGCGACGGTTCCCGGGATGGCGGGTGCCGCGGTCACGGCTCGTCCTCGAGTCGCTCGCGCCGGCGGTCATCGAGCAGAAGGTCACCGGCAAAGAGGCGTTCGCCGGATTTCGCCAGCTGGTGCGCCGGTTCGGGGAACCGGCACCCGGCCCGTATGCGTCGGTCGGGCTCCTCGTCCAGCCGTCACCCGCCTCCTGGGCGGCGATCCCGTCGTGGACGTTTCTTCGGGCCTCGGTCGACCCCGGACGGTCGCGAACGCTGCTCGGAGCAGTGCGGGCGGCCGGGCGACTGGAGCAGGCCGTCGAGCTGCCCGCCACGACGGCGCGGACGCGAATGCAGGCGCTGCCCGGGATCGGCGCGTGGACCTCGGCGGAGGTGGCCCAGCGAGCACTCGGCGACGCCGACGCGGTGAGCTTCGGTGACTACCACGTGGCCAAGGACATCACCTGGGCGCTGCTCGGAGAGGCGCGCGGAGACGACGTCCTCGCCGAGCTGCTCGAGCCGTACGCCGGTCACCGGTACCGAGTCCAGCGGCTTCTCGAGCTCAGCGGTGTACGACGGCCGCGCCGGGGTCCCCGGATGGCGCCTCGGACCCACCTCCCGCGCTGACCCGACCGGCTCAGGGCGCGCATCCGCGCTGATGTGGCGCGAGCGGTCAGCGAGCCAGGACGAGAATCCTCACCGCGTCTGAACCGCGCTGCGCCGCCGGCTCGACCGACGAGGCGAAGCCCTCGCCCCACAGCGCCACCCCGATCCGGGCCGCGACGATCCCACGGTCGACCGGTTCTCCGCCGATCACCACGACCGCGTCCTCGCCGACGTCGACGGCGACACCGTCGTCCAGCCCGCGGGCGGCCAGGGCCACGGCTACGGCCCGGCGCACCCGGGCGGCGACGGACTCCTCCGAGATGCTCGGAATCCCCACCCGCTCCGCCAGCTCCGAACCCGGCGCCACCCCCAGCGCCGCTCGCACCGCCTCCGCGGCGCCCGTGGCGAACCAGTCTTCACGGCCGGTCCGCACCAGCGACCGTCCGCCGTCCTCGCCGAGGGAACCGGTCACGAACTCGGCCACTCCCCGGACCAGCGCGACCGGTACGCCGGCGCCCTTGCCCTTGACCAGATCCGCCGCCGCGGCCACCTCGTCGGCGATCGCTCGCGTCGTCACCGACAGCGTCCGACCGTCCGCGTCCGAGACGCCCCGCAGGTCGTCGACCACGCACAGCCCGGCGGCGCCAAGAGCGAAGTCGACCTGACCCATCCGCCACGGCCGTCCACTCGTGTCGCTGAGGACGACCGCAAGCCGATCGACCTCGAACGCCACCCGGAGACGTTCGAGCAGCGACGCGCATACCCCGTCCGGGTCCTCCGGAAGGAGCAGCACCCCGTCGAGGCCGCCGGTGTTCGAGGCGTCCACGCCGGCGGCAGCCATCACCGGGCCCGCGGCCGACTCGACCACTCGAGTGACCCGTCCGTCGTCCAGCGCGCGCTCGGCGACCACCCGGCGCGTCGCGGCCGCCACCGCCGTCGCCCGATCCGGTGCGACGAGCCCGAGCGACTTGGAGGCGACCTTGCTCGACACGACGAGGACGTCGCCGTCGACGACGTCGAGCCCCGCAGCGGTCACGCCGGAAACGATCAGGGTGGCGAGGTCGTGGCCGGGCACCACCTCCGGCAGGCCCGGGACCGGGAGGACGCTCAGGCCCTCAGGCACGGACCCCCGCCAGTCGCATCCCCAGGTCGACCGCGGCTCCGGCGATGTCGGCGGCGGCGCCGACGCTCGACATCAACAAGGGCCGGGCCTCGACCGTGAGCCGGCCGGTCGACAGGAACCCAGCGTCCTCGTCGGAGACCAGCCAGCCGTCGAGGAAGTCCTCGTACAGGCCGGCCACCGCTGCTGTCGTCGACTCCACACCGATGGCCTCGAGGCACGCATCGGCGTGGCCGCGGACGGGCCGGCCCGAGATCAGCGGCGACACCCCGACCACCGGAGACCGGGAGCCACGCACGGCGTCTCGGATGCCCGGAACCCCGAGGATGATGCCGATCGACACCACGGGGTTGCTCGGCGGCAGAACAACGAGATCGGCGGTCCGAATCGCGTCGAGCACACCGGGCGCGGGAGCCGCCCGGTCCATGCCCGCCACGACGAACCGGCGCGCCGGCACTGCGGCCCGCATCCGCACCCACCACTCCTGGAAGTGCACCGCGCGCTCGCCACCGCCGTCGTCCAGCACGACGTGCGTCTCGACCGGCGCGTCGGTCATCGGCAACAGCGTGACGCCCTGTGCGGACAGGCCCCACCGGTCGGCCAGGCGCGCCGTGACCTCGGAGAGGCTCAGGCCCTGCCCGAGCCACAGCGACCGGGCCACGTGTGTCCCGACGTCGCGGTCGCCGAGCCCGAACCACTGCGGGCTCACTCCGTATGCGGCGAGCTCGCCCTGGACGTGGTGCGTCTCGTCCGCGCGTCCCCAGCCCTGG
>DATLQE010000274.1:0-3513 GCA_035535335.1 Lapillicoccus sp.
GCGACCGCAGAGCCGACACGGCTGACGCTGATGTTGCGCAGGCCCGTACGGCCCACCGAGCACGAAGCCGCTCCAACAGCGCCGATTCGGCGTCGTAGCCGATGACGTAGGCGGAGCTCGTCGACGCCCAGACCAGCACATGGAACGAACCGGGTGGGAGCGCCGAAGCCGCCTGGTCGAGCGCCTCCGGGGTGGCCAGCGCCCGCAGTTCCTCCAACGTGGCTGGCGGCCCTCCCTCGCTGGCTCGGGAGGAGGCCGGCATCTGAATCCGGGACACCTGCACGCGGACAAACTCCGGCGCGATGAGGGGGAACTCGGCATCCGGTCCGGCCGCGGCGTGGGGTGTCAGCACGCCTACGGTGATCACGCCGCTTCTTCGGGCTGGCTTGCCGTCTCCACGCCTCGACGCTCGCAGCCGGCGCAGTGGATATCAACGGCGGTTCGCAGGATGGCGCCCGTCGCGTCGGTCAACGATGGCCGACGTGGAGTTGCGCGAGCCTTACCTGCGACGAAGGGGTATGTCTACCGTTGGAGTCCCCCGGGTGCCGGCGTGGTATCCCCGTCAGGCTCGGACGCGTGTGACAGCGTCTCTCGCGTCGAGTTGACGGCTCGGACGGAAGGTTCTCGAAGCTCGCCCATCGGCCAATCAGCCAGGCGGTTTGCTGTCCTTGAGGTTTCTATCCATTCCATGTACCTTCGCGCTCGTGCGGCTTCCGTCGTCCGCAGGTGTTGGATCTCTCGTTGCCCGCATAGGGTCGAGGTTCTCTGCAGGTTCTTGCGGGTGAGAGAATGGCGCATCTTCCGCATCGATCCGGGCTACATACGGTTGCGATTATCGGGATCGCCCTTCTCATCGCGCAACTGGTTTCTGTTGCCTACGCACACTTCGGACCAGCGCCGCCCGGAGAGTCATGGTTCAGTAAGACCATAAACGGTTGTTCCGCGGAGCCGGTTGAGTGCCGGCGCTACTTCGCCTGGGCGCCAAATGACTATCTCGTCGAATACCAGCTCGGTGTCCAAGTGGGTGATCAAACGTTGTCGCCGGCCGATGCACGGCGTCGTTATGGCCTGCCGCCGAATGAGGATGCTGATACGAGCACCTGGCAAGACCCGCCCCAGCGCCTCATCGACACCATCGAGCAGTACGAGCGCGACGCGGATGGCGCGGGCGTCACTAGCGTCCTCTTGTCTTACCAGGTCAACGGAGGACCGCAGCATGAATGGCGGTGGCCGCATCCCTAGCGCCCCACGCGAGAGGCCTGGGCCGCCCGAGTCGGAGCGCCGGGTGTCAAAGGCATCGCTGAACCCGTTCACCGTCGGCGGGACGGATATGCCACCCAACTTGCTGCTGATGGCCAAGTTGGTCGCAGTCTGCTTCCTGGTAAGCGGTCAATGGGCTGCCTTGCCCCAGCCATTTCTTCCGCTGGTCAGCATCTTGGACGACCTGGGGTCGGCCGCGACGGCCGGAGTCGTGCTCAAGACGGCGTTTCTTGTGGCGGCTGCGCTGCTTCTGACGAACCGGAGCCCCCGCTTGGCCAGCCTCGCGCTGGGCCTCGTCATCTTCGTGGGCATGCTCGCTTCGAGGAACTACATTGAGAATAATCGATTCTTCGTGGTGTTGCTCTTTGTCCTCGCTGGCCTGTCGAATCGTCAATTGGGAGGTCGGCTGGTTCAGCTGCAGCTGGTAGTTCTGTATTTTGGTGCGGCTCTGAACAAACTTCTCGACATTGACTGGCGATCGGGCCAGTACTTCGAGCACCTGCCCTCGGGTACCGACCTTGCTGGGGTCTATTCGAGGCTCACCGGGCTGTTTCCCGAGCTGCTGTTGTCAGCGGTTCTGGCGTGGGCGGTGATCGCGACGGAAGTGGCCCTGGCAACTGCGTTCCTGTTGCGTCGCTTGGTGTGGGTAGCGGTATGGCTGTGCGCCGCGTATCACACGAGTCTCGTGCTGGTCACCGGGCGGACCTTTGGCATGTTTTGGTATGCCGCCACCGCCTCGTACTTCGCCTTTGCCGAAGTTCCAGCGCGGCTTCACGTAACTCCCGGCAGCCGGGCCGGATCAGTGTGGGCGACACTACGGCGGCCACTACGGTTTCTTGACACCGAGCACCAGGTCTCGTGGGGCCCGCCAAGCGGTTCACGGCTGGCCGTCACGAGCGGCCTGACGTCCTATTTCGGGTTTGCGGCGCTCATGCGTCTGGCCATCGCGCTTGCGCCCGTGCTCTTTGCGGGCTACATCCTTGCGGCGCTCCCCATGCTGAACCACCGGGCGGTAGCAGCCGGCGTCATGGTGCTGTTGATCGCACTTGCGGTGAGTGTGACGCGAGCCGGCATCCGGCGGGGAGTTGAAGCCGGCGACAAGAGAAGTACATTGACCCGTCTTCTTCTCGGATCCCTTCGGGGAGATGACGGTGTCAACTGACGCGTCATCGTCGGCGCGGGGCTAACCCGCGTTGCCGCCGTACTGCCGCAACCCGCTCATCCGGCCCAACCAAGGCGAGCGAGTAGGCGTCGAGAGCGGCGGTCATGCGGCCCTGGCCGGTGGTTCTTGTGGGCGAAGGATAGCCGTTGCTGGCCGTGACGCCGTAGGGCAAGGCCAACAGGAAGCCCCCGGCAAAAAGCACCCCGAGGGCTTCCATCCTTGTGACCTGGGTCAACGTCGGTCGGGCTGACAGGATTTGAACCTGCGACCCCTTGACCCCCAGTCAAGTGCGCTACCAAGCTGCGCCACAGCCCGTGGCCGGCCTCCATCGGCCGTGGCTCCCCGCCGGAGAGCGATCGAAAGGCTAGCGCACCGCAACAGGCGTTCGAATTGCGCCTCTACGCCTCCCCTCAAGTGGTGGCGCCACTGACCGACCAGGAGGACCCTGAGAGCACTCAGCCACGAGGAGGGTGCGATGACCGACGACCCGGATGCCGACGCCGACCGCGAGGCCTACGAGCACCACCGCGACGTGTCCCACGAGATCCAGGAGGCGTGCGACACCGTCCTGGCGGCCCACTTGGGCGGGGACCGCGCGGCGATCACCGAACGGCTGCGCGTGGAGCTGGCCAGCCGGGGACACTGGCCGCAGCCGGCGCCATGGGTCGAGGCGGTCGTCGAGGAGATCCAGATGGGCCACCACTACCGCGTCAGCGGTACCTGAGCCGCGTCAGCGCCGCCGGCGCTTCTCCCTCACCCGCACGGACACCTCGATCGGCGTCCCCTCGAACCCGAACTCCTCCCGCAGCCGCCGCTCGAGGAACCGCCGGTATCCCGCCTCGAGAAATCCCGACGCGAAGACGACGAACCGCGGCGGCTGTGTTGCGGCCTGGGTCGCGAAGAGGATCCGCGGCTGCTTCCCCCCTCGCACGGGATGTGGCTGCCCCGCCACGATTTCGCCAAGGAACGCGTTGAGCCGACCAGTCGGGATGCGGGTCTCCCAGGACGCGAGCGCCAGCTCCAACGCGGGGACGAGTCGGTCGAGGTGCCGACCGGTGCGCGCGGAGATGTTGACCCGCGGTGCCCACTGG
>DATLQE010000275.1:0-8344 GCA_035535335.1 Lapillicoccus sp.
CGTCGGGGTCCCCGAGAAGTATCGGAGCGAAGCGGAGAACTTCGTGGGGTGACTCGTCGGGGTCCCCGAGAAGTATCGGAGCGAAGCGGAGAACTTCGTGGGGTGACTAGTCGTCCTCGCGCGGAGGACGGAATCCGGGCGACAGCATCTGCTCGAGGACGTCCTCGTTGTCCGGCGTCGTGATGAAGAGCAGCTCGTCGTGCGCCTCCACGGCGTCGTCGCGACTCGGCGCGATCGGGCGGTCGTCGCGGATGATCCCGACGAGCACCGTGTCGTCGGGCCACTGGATGTCGGCGATCCGCTTGCCGATGAACGGGCTCTCGCCCGGCATGGTCAGCTCCACCATCGACGCCTTGGCCTGCTGGAACTGGAAGATCCGCACCAGGTCGCCGACGCTGACGGCCTCCTCGACGAGGGCCGTCATGAGGCGGGGCGTCGACACCGCCACGTCCACACCCCACGACTCGTCGAACATCCACTCGTTCTTCGGGTTGTTGACCCGGGCCACCGTCCGGGGCACGCCGAACTCGGTCTTCGACAACAGCGAGACGACGAGGTTCACCTTGTCGTCACCCGTGGCCGCGACCACGACGTCGCACTCGTGGACCTTGGCCTCCTCGAGAACCGCGATCTCACACGCGTCCGCGAGCAGCCACGCCGCATCCGGGACACGGGACGCCTGCACGTCGTCGGCGTCCTTGTCGATGATCAGCACCTGGTGGCCGTTGTGCAGCAGCTCCCGGGCGATGGACCGTCCGACGCTGCCCGCTCCGGTGATGACGACACGCATACGTATCCCTCGTCGATCCCTGTGCGCCGCTCAGTGGAGGGGCGGCGGTTGGTCGTAGGCCTTCTCGATGCGCCCCAGATCGTCGTGGGCCGCCACGACGTGGACCTGGTCGCCGTCCTGGAACACCGTGTCGGGCCCGGGGATCAGGCCGTCCCCGAGCCGGGTCAGAAAGGCGATCCGAGAGCCGGTGACCGACTCGACCTCGGTGATGCGGCGCCCGACCCACGATCTGGCCAACGGCACCTGGGCGACGACCACTCGCCCGCTCGGGTCGGTCAAGGCGGGGACCGAGCCCTGGGGGAGGATCAGCTGCAGCATCTGGTCGGCGGTCCAGCGGACCGTCGCCACCGTGGGGATGCCGAGCCGCTGGTAGACCATGGCCCGGCCCGGGTCGTAGATCCGCGCGGCGACGTGCTCGACGCCGAACGTCTCCCGCGCGACACGCGCCGCCAGGATGTTGGAGTTGTCGCCGCTCGACACCGCCGCGAACGCATACGCCTCGTCGATCCGAGCCGCCTTGAGCGTGTCGCGGTCGAACCCGATCCCGGTGACCGTCATGCCTTCGAACGAGCTGCCCAGGCGTCGGAACGCCGAGGGCTCGGCGTCGATGATGGCAACGTCGTGACCATGCCTGCTGAGGCTCTTGGCCAGGGTCGACCCGACGCGGCCACAGCCCATGATCACGAAGTGCACGGCGCCATACTGGCACGCGCCGCTGAGCCGGCAGACCCATCCGGGCACCGGCGCCGGCCCGGCATACAGTGGCCGCGTGGCGAACTCTGGTCGGGTGCTCAAGCGCCTGGTCCTCGGGCGGGCCATGCGCAGCGACCGGCTTGGGGAGACCCTTCTGCCGAAGCGGCTCGCCCTGCCGATCTTCGCCAGCGACGCGCTCTCGTCCGTCGCCTACGCGCCCGACGAGATCTTCCTCATGCTGGGGCTGGCGGGGGGCGCGTTCGTCGTCACGCACTCCTGGCAGGTCGCCCTTGCCGTGGTCTTCGTCATGGCGGTCGTCGTCGCGTCCTACCGCCAGAACGTGCACGCCTACCCCTCGGGCGGCGGCGACTACGAGGTCGCCACGGTGAACCTCGGTCCCAAGGCCGGCCTGACCGTGGCGAGCGCACTCCTGGTCGACTACGTGCTCACCGTCGCCGTCTCGATCTCCTCCGGCGTCCAGAACGCCGCCACCGCCATCCCGTCCCTGCGCGGCCACGAGGTCCAGGTCGCGATCGGCCTGGTCGTATTGCTCACCGCGATGAACCTGCGCGGAGTGCGCGAGTCCGGCAACGCCTTTGCCGTGCCGGTGTACGCGTTCATCCTCGGCATCGTGGGGATGGGCCTCGTCGGGGTGTTCCAGGCCGTGACGGGAACATTGGGACAAGCGGAAAGCGCTCAGTACGAGCTGATCCCGGAGCCGGGCCATGAGGAGATGGTCGGCATCGCGACCGCCTTCCTCCTGCTCCGGGCGTTCTCGTCCGGCTGTGCCGCGCTCACCGGCGTCGAGGCGATCTCCAACGGGGTGCCGGCCTTTCAGAAGCCCAAGAGCCGCAACGCCGCGACGACCCTGCTGATGATGGGCCTGCTGTCGATCACGATGCTCAGCACGATCATCGGGCTGGGCCGCGCTACCGACATCAAGGTCGCCGAGCGGCCCGCCGAGCAGCTCGCCCTCAACGGGCAACCCGTCGGCGAGGAGTACATTGCCGAGCACCCCCAGGACACCGTCCTCGGCCAGCTCGCCCACGCGGTGTTCGGCAACTTCACGCCGGGTGTCATCTACGTCTCGATCGTCACCGGGCTCATCCTCATCCTTGCCGCCAACACCGCGTTCAACGGGTTCCCGGTGCTCGGGTCGATCCTCGCGAAGGACGGATACCTGCCGCGTCAGCTGCACACGCGCGGTGACCGGCTGGCCTTCTCCAACGGCATCTTGATCCTCGCGGCCGCCGCGGCCGCCCTGATCGTCGCGTACCAGGCCGTCGTCACCTCGTTGATCCAGCTCTACATCGTCGGCGTCTTCGTGTCGTTCACGTTGAGCCAGAGCGGGATGATCCGGCACTGGAACCGGCACCTCAAGATCGAGACCGACCCGAAGGTCCGGGCCCGGATGATGCGGTCGCGGGTGATCAACGCGGTGGGTGCGGCGATGTCGGGGCTGGTTCTCCTCGTCGTCCTCGTCACCAAGTTCCAGGCCGGCGCCCGCTACGCGATCCTGGCCATGGCCGTCCTCTTCTTCCTCATGCTCGGCATCCGACGCCACTACCGGCACGTCGCCGAGGAGCTCAAGCTCGACGAGGACGAGGCACCGATGCTCCCGAGCCGGGTTCACGCCATCGTGCTGATCTCCAAGCTGCACAAGCCGGCGATGCGCGCGGTCGCCTACGCGCGGGCCACCCGGCCCACGTTCCTGGAAGCGATCACCGTCGACGTCGACCCTGACGACACCGAGGGGCTGCGCAACGAGTGGGCCCGCCGAGACATCCCCGTGCCCCTCAAGGTGCTGTCCTCGCCCTACCGCGAGATCACCCGGCCGGTCATCGACTACGTCAGGTCGCTCCGGACGGGTAATCCGCGCGACGTCGTGATCGTCTACATCCCTGAGTACGTGCTGGGCCGCTGGTACGAGCAGGTTCTGCACAACCAGAGCGCGTTGCGGCTCAAGGCCCGACTACTGTTCACGCCCGGTGTCATGGTGGCGAGCGTCCCCTGGCAGCTGCACTCGTCCGAGGGGCACGAGGACGACGAGGACTTCTCCGGCCCCGTGGTGGGTTCGGTGCGGCGGGGGCCGAGCTGACGACCCTACTCGGCGTCGAGGCAGTCGTCGACGTCGGTCCGGTCGCCCACGGCGGACACTGCGTCGCCCGGATCGATGGACGGGTCGTCTTCGTCCGGCATGCGCTGCCCGGCGAGCGCGTTCGGGTGACGATCACCGAGGGCGGGGAGGACAGCCGGTTCCTCCGCGGCGACGCCGTCGAGGTCCTCACCGCCTCGCCGCACCGCGTGGACCGGCCTTGCCCGTATGCGGGTCCCGGGCGCTGTGGGGGTTGCGACTTCCAGCACGCTTCGCTTGCGTACCAACGGGATCTCAAGGCGGCCGTCGTCCGCGAGCAGTTCTCGCGGCTGGCGGGAATCGACGTGGAGGTCACCGTCGAGCCCCTCCCGGGTGACGAGGACGGCCTGCGTTGGCGGTCGCGTGTGGAGTTCGCCGTCGACGACGAGGGACGCGCCGGCCTGCGCAAGCACCGGTCGCACGAGATCATCCCGGTCGCGGACTGCCTCATCGCCGACCGGCGGATCGTCGAGAGCGGCGTCCTCGACATCACCTGGACCGGGTACTCCCGAGTCGACGCGGTCGCCCCAGACGACCCCCAGGGAGTCGTCCTCGTGGCCTTCCCCGGTGGGCTGGAGCAGTCGGTCGGGCAACGCGTGGAGATCTCGGGCTGGTCGGGCGAGTTCCGCGTCGACGCGCGCGGGTTCTGGCAGGTCCACCCCGGTGCAGCACCGACCTTCGTCTCGCACGTCCTCGACTCCCTGGCTCCGGAACCGGGGGAGCGTGTGCTCGACCTGTATGCGGGTGCCGGACTGTTCGCCGCGGCGCTCGCCGACGCGGTCGGACCCTCAGGCTCGGTCCTCGCCGTCGAGGGGGACCGCCGGGCCGTCGGCCACGGCGCGGCGAACACCGCCTCGCGTCCCTGGGTCGAGTGGCGGCAGGGGCGCGTCGACCGGGCGATTCGGCCGTTGGTCGCCCAGCAGATCCATGCCGACCTGGTCGTGCTCGACCCGCCCCGATCCGGCGCCGGCCGCGACGTCTGCCGGGACATCGCCGCCCTCACGCCCCGAGCGATCGCGTACGTGGCGTGCGACCCGGCCGCGCTGGCGAGGGACACCGCATACCTGCAGTCCGCCGGGTACCGGCTCGCATCGCTGCGGGCGTTCGACGCCTTCCCGATGACGCATCACGTCGAGTGCGTCGGCGTCTTCGCTCCCGCCTGAGGGCGTCCGCGTCGGCTGCACCTCATCGTCAGATCCTGCGGCAAGCGTCATGGCACGGCCGTCAGGACCCGTCGGGGCGAGATGGGACCCTCGTCGCCGTTGGCGGCCGCTGCGCTGACTGCGACACTCCCCGTATGGGGTCTTTCTCCGGACCGGCACCGCCCTTCGAGGCGCCCATGCTCCGCGGTGAGCTCGTCGGCCAAGGCGATGCCGGCTACCACCAGCACCGCCGGGTGTGGAACGGCTCGATCAATCGATATCCCGCGTCGATCGCGCGGTGCCTCGGGGTCGCCGACGTCATGGCGGCCCTCCACTGGGGGCGAGCCAACGGCCTGCCGGTTGCCGTGCGCAGCGGCGGACACTCGTTCCCTGGGCTGTCGGTGGCGGACGGCGCCTTGGTCATCGATCTCGCGGCAATGAAGGGAATTCGAGTCGATCCGGGGCGACGCACCGTGCGCGTGCAGGCGGGCGCCCAGCTCGGTGAGCTCGACCGTGAGACGCAAGCGTTCGGGCTCGCCGTGCCCTCCGGAATCGTCACTCACACCGGCGTGGCGGGTCTCACCCTCGGCGGCGGCATCGGGTGGATCATGCGGAAGTACGGCCTCTCGATCGACCAGCTTGTCTCCGTCGATGTCGTGACCGCCAGTGGTGATCTTGTGCGGGCGAGCGCGGACGAGAACCCCGACCTGTTCTGGGGCGTTCGCGGCGCCGGCGCCAACTTCGGGATCGTCACGGAGTTCGAGTTCCGTTGTGTGCCGTTGGGCACGACCGTGCTCGCCGGTCCGATCGTGTGGCCGATCGCCCAGTCTGGGCACGTCCTGCGGTTCTACCGCGACTGGGTGGCCGAAGCTCCGGACGAGCTGATGACGATCCTCGTCCACCGGAAGGCGCCGCCGCTGCCCTTCGTTCCCGAGGACCTTCGCGGGAAGCCGGTCGTCATGGTCGTCTGCTGCTGGGTCGGCGACATGGAGGAGGGGGAGCGGTTCCTCCGGCCGCTGAGGCGGTTTCGCTCACCGGTCCTCGACCTGTGCTCACCCAAGCCGTTTCTCGACCATCAGGCGATGTTCGACCCCAGCTTTCCCCATGGCCGCTGGTACTACTTCAAGAGCTGTGATGTCGCGGAGCTCACCGACGACGTCATCGACGTCACCGTCGACCACTCCTCTCGCATCTCCTCTCCGCTCACGGCGTTCCCGATTTGGCAGATGGGCGGAGCGGTCAGTCGGGTCGGGAACCACGAGACGGCGTTCAACGGCCGGTCCGCCGGCTTCACCTTCAACATCGGCGCCTGCACGGAATCCGAGACCGGCTTCGACAAGGAACGGCAGTGGGTCCGCGACTTCTGGTCAGCCCTCACCCCGTGGCACGAGGGCGTGTACGTCAACTTCCTCGGCAGCGAGGGGGCCGACCGGGTCCGCCAGGCCTACGGCGGCGAGAAGTACGCCAAGCTTCAGGCGCTGAAGGACAAGTACGACCCGGAGAACGTCTTCCACAGCAACCAGAACATCCCGCCCAGCTCCTGACTCCGCCCGAGTCCTCCCCCAGCGGCAGTGGGACCGTCACGCCTGTCGCGGAGCAACGTTGACGTCATCGCGTCGACTTCCCTCCACGGGAACCTCGTTGATCCGGGCGAGTCAGGCGCAGCTGGGGCCCGGCCCATGCTGGACCAACGGCATAGGCTCGATTCCCAGACGACATGCGCACTGGCATACCGAGGCGTGGTTAGATATCTTGATATCAAGATAATCGGTCAGAGAGGACGCGGGATGGACAGCTCCAAGGACACGTTCGGGGCCAAGGGCACGCTGACGGTCGGCGACCACAGCTACGAGATCTACCGTCTGAACGCGGTCGAGGGCAGCGCCAATCTGCCGTACAGCCTCAAGATCCTGCTCGAGAACCTGCTGCGCACCGAGGACGGCGCCAACATCACCGAGGAGCACATCCGCGCCCTCGGGTCCTGGGACGAAAACGCCGAGCCCGACACCGAGATCCAGTTCACTCCGGCCCGGGTGATCATGCAGGACTTTACCGGCGTCCCCTGCATCGTCGACCTGGCCACGATGCGTGAGGCGATGGCCGATCTCGGCGGGGACCCCACCAAGATCAACCCGCTGTCGCCGGCCGAGCTGGTCATCGACCACTCCGTGATCACCGACGTGTTCGGCCGGGCCGACGCGTTCGAGCGCAACGTCGAGCTCGAGTACCAGCGCAACCACGAGCGCTACCAGTTCCTGCGGTGGGGCCAGACCGCCTTCGACGACTTCAAGGTCGTCCCGCCCGGCACCGGCATCGTCCACCAGGTCAACATCGAGTACCTCGCCCGAGTCGTCATGCAACGCGACGGAGTCGCCTACCCCGACACGCTCGTCGGCACCGACTCGCACACGACGATGGTCAACGGCCTCGGCGTCCTCGGCTGGGGCGTCGGCGGCATCGAGGCCGAGGCAGCCATGCTGGGCCAGCCGGTGTCGATGCTGATCCCGCGGGTCGTCGGGTTCAAGCTGACCGGCTCGATCCCGGCCGGCGCGACCGCGACCGACGTGGTCCTCACGATCACCGAGATGCTGCGAAAGCACGGTGTGGTGGGGAAGTTCGTGGAGTTCTACGGCGAGGGCGTCGCCCAGGTGCCGCTCGCCAACCGCGCGACCATCGGCAACATGAGCCCCGAGTTCGGCTCGACCTGCGCGATCTTCCCCATCGACGCCATCACGCTCGACTACCTGCGGCTCACCGGCCGATCCGACGAGCAGGTGGCGCTGGTCGAGGCATACGCGAAGGAGCAGGGACTCTGGCACGACCCGAGCGTCGAGCCGCGGTTCTCCGAGCGCCTCGAGCTCGACCTCTCGACGGTGGTCCCCTCGATCGCCGGGCCGAAGCGACCGCAGGACCGCATCGCCTTGATCGATGCCCGGGAGGCCTTCCGCAAGGTCCTCCCGACGTACGTGAAGCACGACGAGGGGGACCCCGGGCATGCGGCGAGCTTCCCGGCGAGCGACCCGACTCCGCAGGGCAGTCCGGACGGCGTCAACGGTGGCACGCCGCCGCCGGACGACGGCGACGGCCGGTCGCGGCCGTCGAGGAAGGTGCCGGTCACGACGGCGGAGGGGACGTCGTTCGAGATCGACCACGGCATCGTCTCGATCGCCTCGATCACCTCGTGCACCAACACGT
This sequence comes from Lapillicoccus sp., assembly GCA_035535335.1. GTDB lineage: Bacteria > Actinomycetota > Actinomycetes > Actinomycetales > Dermatophilaceae > Lapillicoccus. The sequence continues at coordinate 7,955 of DATLQE010000275.1, forward strand.
CCAACCCGTCGGTGATGATGGCCGCCGCGATGCTGGCGAAGAACGCGGTCGACCGCGGGCTGAGCGTCGCACCGTGGGTGAAGACCTCGATGGCGCCCGGCTCCAAGGTGGTGACGAACTATTACGAGAAGGCCGGCATGTGGCCCTACCTCGAGAAGCTTGGCTTCCACCTCGTCGGCTACGGCTGTACCACGTGCATCGGCAACTCGGGACCGCTCGACGAGGCGATCTCCAAGGCGGTCAACGACAACGACCTGGCCGTCGTCTCCGTCCTGTCCGGCAACCGCAACTTCGAGGGCCGGATCAACCCCGACGTCAAGATGAACTACCTCGCCTCCCCGCCACTGGTCATCGCGTATGCGCTGGCTGGCACCATGGACTTCGACTTCG
>DATLQE010000276.1:0-17070 GCA_035535335.1 Lapillicoccus sp.
TCCACCGCGGCCTTGTCGCCGACGGCGGCGTAGACAATGGCCTGGCCCGGGTCGTTCGCCGCCTGCCAGCCGAACTTCTGGCCCCACTCGCGGGTGTTCAGACCACCTCCGCCGGTGAACCCCTCGGTCCACTGCAACCGCTCGTGCGCGGGATCCAGGTGGTCCTGCGCCACGCCGAACACCATCCGCAGGAAGTCCCGCGCGCCGGGCGGTAGAGCGAACGGCTCGGGCGTCGCGGGGGAGGTCACCGATGTCGGGGTCCCGGTCGTCGCGACGGTCGCCGACGTCGTGTTGGTGGGCGGAGCGCTGGCCGCCGCGACCGTCGTGCTAAGCGCCGGTCCATTACTCGCCGGGGTGACCGAGGACTCCGGACGCCCCGCGAGCTGACCCGACAGGGCGAGCGCCACCGCGACCGCAGCTGCCGTCCCCAGCAGGGCAGCTGCGGTCGCGGCGTGCCTCCGCCCGCGTCGAGCCGTCCGGCCGCGGCGTAGGTCGTCGGCCGGGTCGAAGCCTCGCTCGGCGACCTCGTCGCTGGCCTCGAGCAGGAGCGCTGTAAGCGCGTTCTCGTCCATGTCCACTCCCCTCCCCTCAGCCCTCGGCCCGGTCCACGGCGGCGAGGACGACGGCGAGGCTTCGTAGCGCCTCGGACGTCTGGCTCTTGACCGTGCCCTCGGCGATCGCCAGCTCGGACGCGGTCTCTCGCACCGACAGACCGCACAGGTACCGCAGCACCACGACTCGGCGTTGCCCGGCAGGGAGCGACAGCAGTGCGGTGACCACGGCGTCCCGCACGTCGACCGCCGCCGACCCGTCGCTGACGACGGCGTTGGCGCCGGGCGACGCGTCGGGAGCCAAGCGCTCCCGGCTCCACCAGGGACGGCGGGTGAGGTCGATGTGCGCATTGACAAGCGCCCGCCGGGCGTAGGCCAACGGCGCCTCCATCGTGGAGACCCGGGGCCAGGCGAGGTACAGCCGCGTCAGGCAGGTCTGGACGAGGTCCTCGGCGACGAACGGATCGCCGCTCAGGAGGTATGCAGTCCGCATGAGTTGAGGTCGATGAGCCCGGACCCACGCGGTGAACGCCGCGTCTTGGTCTGCCGCAGCGGATCGGCCGAGTAGGCCGGCGCGCGGTGACGTCATGTCCTCTTCAACGGAGTGAGAGGCCGATCAGTTGGGTCGGACGGGCGGACCAGGGCGGACAATTCGACAGGCACCGGGGCCGAAAAGATGCGGCCATCCGCCGGCTGAGCTGTCGTGCCTGTTGACTGTCCGGCGCTTCCGGGCTCAACCACGGCCGCGGCCCGAGGTGGCTAGCTCCTCGGTCACCCAGCGCGCCACGCCGTGGCAGGCCGCCTCGACCTCGGTGAAACAGCGGACGAACGCCTCCTCGTCGCCGTACCAGGGGTCGTCGATCTCGAGCGTCCCGGCCTCGACGGCCGTGGGGTCGAACTCGCGCAGCAGGTGCACCTTGGCGGCGTCCTCCTTGGTCGGCGCCCACCTGCGCAGAACCGACGCGTGCCCGGCGTCCGCGGCCAGGATCAGGTCGGTCTCCGGAAACCAGCCGGGTTCGAACTGGCGCGCCACATGCGCCGATCCGTCGTAGCCGCGGCGCCGCAGCTCCGCGGCCGCTCGTGGGTCGATGGGATTGCCGACCTCCCACCGAGTCGTCCCGGCGGAGTCGACCGTGACCGCGTCGCCCAGACCGGCATCCTCGAGGAGGTCGCTGAGGATGACCTGACCCATCGGGGAGCGGCAGATGTTGCCGGTGCAGACGACAGTGACGTGGAACGGCCGGTTCCAGTCAGTCATCGGCCGCGGTCTCCGGGTCCTCGTATCCGTTGGGGTTCTGGTTCTGCCAGCGCCACGTGTCGGCACACATGTCCTCGACGGTCCGCGTCGCGACCCAGCCGAGCTCCTCGTTGGCCCGCGTCGGGTCCGCCCAGAAAGCCGGAAGGTCGCCGGCCCGCCGACCGACGATGTCGTACGGCACGATCCGTCCGGTGGTGCGCTCGAAGGCCCGGACGATTTCGAGCACCGAGGTGCCCCTCCCCGTACCAAGGTTCCAAACCCGGATCGGCACCTCGGACGACGCGATCTGACCGAGCGCCGCAACGTGTCCAGCGGCGAGGTCTTCGACGTGGATGTAGTCGCGCTCGCAGGTTCCGTCGGCCGTAGGGTAGTCGTCGCCGAAGATATGCAGCATGTCTCGGCGCCCGACGGCGACCTGGGCGATGTACGGCATGAGGTTGTTCGGAATCCCCGAGGGGTCCTCACCGATGGTCCCGGACGGATGGGCCCCGACCGGGTTGAAGTATCGCAGGACGGCGATCCGCCAGGACGGGTCGATGTAGGCCGCGTCGTGCAACACCTGCTCGATCATGACTTTGCTGCGCCCGTACGGACTGTCCGCCCGGAGCGGTTCGTAGTCCTCCTGGTACGGCACCGGGGAGTCCTTGCCGTAGACCGTGGCCGAAGACGAGAACACCAGGGTCGAGCAGCCGTGCCGCCGCATCGCTCGCAGTAGCGAGAACGTCGACTCGAGGTTGTTCTCGTAGTAGTCCAGTGGGATCTGAACGCTCTCACCCACCGCCTTCAGGCCGGCGAAGTGGACCACCGCGTCGAACCGCTCGGCCGCGAACAGCGCTTCGGTCTTGTCACGATCGGTGAGGTCGAACGCATGCACGGGGATGTGTCTGTTGGTCAGTGCGTCCAAACGCCCCATCACCGCTGCTTTGGCGTTCCTGAAGTTGTCGACGACGACGACCTCGTGCCCGGCTGCCGTAAGATGCACCACGGTGTGTGAGCCGATGTACCCCGCCCCGCCGCTGACCAGCACACGCATGCGCACACCGTATGCCGAGGCACACCCCGGGACGGGAAGGCATTGGTGCAGGTCGGGGGGAGATTGCCGGCCGAAATGACCTGACGGGCCCGATGCGGCTATCGTCGCCTCGGGAGGATGGACTGACGTGGGTAGACACAGTGCGCAGCGGCGATCGCCACTGCCGCTCGTCCTCGGGTTCGTCGCCGTGCTCGCCATCGCGGCGGCGGCGTTCTTCGGGTTCCGCATCCTGACGGGCAACGACAGCCCGAGCCAGGCGTCCCCGCTCTCGACCACGAGCACGACGACCTCCACTGACACCTCCACGACGACCCCGAGCACGACCGCGACGACGGCGACGCCGACTGTCTCCGCCGAGTTCGCGGCGGTCCAGAAGGCGCTCCAGGAGTGCATGGCGCGCGAGAGCGCCGCGCAGGCGGTCGTCGACACCGCGGCCAGGGGGGCTCAGCACTGGGGCGACCACGTGCAGGGACAGAACGACATCAACTCAGGCGCCCGCACGCTCCTCGACGTGAAGACCAACACCTGGGCCCCGACCCGCAAGGCCGGTCCCACCGACGTCTCCGACTTCCAGGCGGCTCTGGCGGCCTACACCGGCGTGAGCGGTTGCCAGAACGTCAAGGCGCTTCCGGCGCCGGGTGAGCTGAAGTCGAAGCTCGACGCCTGCGCGGCCCACCAGGCCGCGCTCGACACCTACGTCGAAGCCTCCAAGGCGGTCATCACCGACTGGCAGACCCATCTCGGCGAGATGGCCGACCACGCCGAAGGCCACATCAACAGCTTCCAGGCGCAAGACAATTGGCTGAAGCGCTGGCGCGAGGCCCCCGCGCACCTGGACCCGTACAAGGCCGCCGCCGCGGCGCTCGCCGCTGCTCCCGCCTGCACCACCGCCTGATCCCGTCGCGGGCCGCCCCAACCGGCTCGACGGGGCGTGCTCACCGGGGTCGCTCGTCGACCACCCGACGGGCCTTGCCGACCGAGCGCTCGATTCCGCCCGGATCGCGCACCTCGACGCGAGCGGTCGTGCCGATACGGTCTTTGATGCGGGCCACCAGGCGTTCGGCCAGCGCCGTCTTCTCGGTGGCCGTCAGCGTTTCCTGGCTCTCGACGAGCACGGTCAGCTCGTCCAGCCGGTCTGGCCTGGTCAGCACGCACTGGAAGTAGGGCGCGAGCACGGCTTCCGCTAGCACCAGCTCCTCGACCTGGGTGGGGAACACGTTCACCCCGCGCACTATCATCATGTCGTCGGATCGGCCGGTGATCTTCTCCATCCGCCGGAACGCGGGGTATGCGGTCCCGGGCAGCAACCGGGTCAGGTCACGGGTGCGGTACCGCAGCACCGGCATGGCCTGCTTGGTGAGGCTGGTGAAGACGAGCTCGCCGCGCTCGCCGTCGGCAACCGGCTCGCCGGTGATCGGGTCGACGATCTCCGGGTAGAAGTGGTCCTCCCAGACGTGCAGGCCGTCCTTGGTCTCGACCGCCTCCTGGGCAACGCCGGGACCGATCACCTCCGAGAGCCCGTAGATGTCGACCGCGTCCATGGCGGTGCGCTCCTCGACCTCGCGGCGCATCGACTCGGTCCACGGCTCCGCGCCGAAGATCCCCACCCGCAGCGACGACGCGTGTGGATCCAGCCCCTGCCGCTCCATCTCGTCGAGGATGCTGAGGAAGTAGCTGGGCGTCACCATGATGACCCGCGGCTCGAAGTCGCGGATGAGCTGCACCTGACGCTCGGTCATCCCACCCGACACGGGGACGACGGTGCAGCCGAGTCGCTCGGCCCCGTAGTGGGCGCCCAGCCCACCGGTGAAGAGGCCGTACCCGTATGCGACGTGCACGACGTCGCCCGGGCGCCCTCCGGCCGCGTGGATGGACCGAGCCATGACCTCCGACCACACGTCGAGGTCGGCGCGGGTGTACCCCACCACCGTGGGTCGCCCGGTGGTCCCGCTGCTCGCATGAACGCGCACCACGTCGGACCGCGGGACGGCGAACATCCCGAACGGGTAGTTCGCGCGGAGATCCTCCTTGGTGGTGAACGGGAGGCGCGCGAGATCGTCCAGGGACCGCACGTCCGCAGGTCGTACCCCGGCGGTGTCGAGAGCCCGCCGGTAGTGCGGCACCGACGCATACGCCGCCTGCACGGTCTCCCGCAGCCGCGCCGTCTGCTCCGACCGGAGGCGGTCGACGCTCCACGATCGCAGGTCGTCGTACCTCGTGTCGTCGCCGCTTCTCTCGGCAAGGACCACGCGGCGATGTTATGACGTCGGGACCTGGCTGGGTGCGCTGCGACGGCGACCCCGTGCCATGATTCCGCCTGAGTGTCGGGTAAGTGCCGGCCCCGAAACCAGGAGAACGGTCTCTCGTGACTTCCCGCTTTGCCTTCCGTCCGCTCGTCGTCGTGGCCGCCGCAGCGGCCCTGGGCCTGGCCGCCTGCAGCTCCGGCTCGTCCGGAGGTTCCAGCGGAGGGGCCGGTGGGGGCTCCGGCGCGACCACCGGCGCCGCCGGGGCCTCCAGTGTCCGACTCATCTCGCCCGGCAAGCTCACGGTGTGCACACACCTGCCGTATGCGCCGTTCCAGTCCAACGACGACACGGGCAAGACGGTCGGGTTCGACGTCGACATGATGGATCTCGTTGCCAAGAAGATCGGCGTCGAGCAGGCCGTCGTCGACACGCCGTTCGAGGGCATCAAGTCGGGTCAGGACCTGTCGACCGGCAAGTGCGACATCGCCGCCGCCGGCATGACCATCACCCCCGAGCGCAAGAAGGCGATCCTCTTCTCGATCCCGTACTTCGACGCGACGCAGGCGCTGCTGGTCAAGAGCGACTCGAGCGTGGCCACCCTGGCGGACCTCAAGGGCAAGAAGCTGGGCGCCCAGGCCGCGACCACCGGTCTCGACTACGCCAACTCCAAGAAGGCCGAGAACGGCTACGAGATCGTCGAGTTCCAGGACCTCGCCACCGAGACGCAGGCCCTCACGACCGGCCAGATCGACGCCGCGATCAACGACCTGCCGGTCTGGAGCGAGGCGATCAAGGAGAACAAGGGCGCGACCAAGATCGCCACGCAGTTCGACACCGGTGAGCAGTACGGCTTTGGGATGAAGCTCGGCAACGACATCCTGAAGAAGGTCGTCGACGACATCATCACGTCGTCGAAGGCGGATGGCACGTACGCCAGCCTCTACACCAAGTGGATCGGCCAGGCGCCTCCGAAGTAGCCGTCGGGGGCCTATGTTCGAGCTGACTTCACACGAGGAAGGGGCTCGCCCATGGCCCTCGACACCGCGGCCCCTCCGGCTACCGGCCGGAGGGGGATGAGCAGGCGCCAGCGGGCTCGGCTGACCCGCGGCGCGCAGTATGCGGTTGGCATCCTTGTCGTCCTGTTCCTCGCGTTCCGGACGGACTGGGCGCAGTTCAGCCAGGCGTTCCTACGGCTCGACATCCTCGAGCGGATGTGGCCGGCGATCATCACGACCGGCTTGAAGAACACCCTCATCTACACGGCGCTGGCCTTCGTTTTCGGATTGGCCCTCGGCCTGGTCATCGCGATGATGAAGCTGTCGTCGATCGGCCCGTACCGGTGGTTCGCGAACGCCTACGTCGAGCTGTTCCGCGGCCTGCCCGCCCTCGTCGTGCTCTTCATGGTCGCCTACGGCATCCCCAACGCCTTCCCCGGGTTCCACTTCCCCGGTGACATCTACGGCGAGGTCATGGTCGGGCTCGGACTGACCGCCGCCGCCTATATGGCCGAGACGATCCGCGCCGGCATCCAGGCAGTACCGCGCGGCCAGGTGGAGGCGGCGCGGACGCTAGGGATGAGCTCCGGGCGCACGATGTTGAGCATCGTCCTGCCCCAGGCGTTCCGCGTCGTCATCCCGCCACTGACCAACGAGATCATCCTGCTGGTGAAGGACTCGTCACTGGTCTACGTCCTCGGGGTGACCTTCGCGCAGTACGAGCTGACCAAGTTCAGCCAGGACTTCCTCAACCGGACGGTCAACCCGACGCCGCTCATCGTCGGGGCGCTGGCGTACCTCGTCATCACTCTCCCGCTGTCGAGCCTCGTCCGGGCGCTCGAGAAGCGCTTCGCCAAGGCTCGGTGACGACGATGCCGAAGATCCCGGACACCCTGGGCGCCCCCGCGAATGTCGAGCTGCCCGCAATCTCCATCCAGAGCCTGTCGAAGTCGTTCGGCACCAACGAGGTCCTCAGGGACATCAGCCTCGACGTCGCCCCCGGCGAGGTGGTCTGCGTCATCGGGCCCTCCGGCTCCGGCAAGTCCACCCTTCTGCGGTGCGTGAATCTGTTGGAGACCCCGACGTCCGGCACCGTGCACGTGGGCGCCGACGAGATGACCGACCCCGACGTCGACATCGACCGGGTCCGGCGCCGGATCGGCATGGTGTTCCAGGCCTTCAACCTTTTCCCGCACCTGACCGTGCTGCAGAACCTCACCATCGCGCAGACCAAGGTGCTGCGCCGCAGCAGGTCCGAGGCCGAGCAGGTGGCCCGTCGCAACCTCGAGCGGGTCGGCATGACGCACAAGGAGGACGCCTTCCCGGCGCAGCTGTCCGGCGGCCAGCAGCAGCGCGTGGCCATCGCCCGATCCCTCTCGATGGATCCCGAGCTCATGCTCTTCGACGAGCCCACCTCCGCCCTCGACCCCGAGCTGGTCGGCGAGGTCCTCGCCGTGATGAAGTCCCTCGCCGCGGAGGGGATGACGATGATGATCGTCACCCACGAGATGGCCTTCGCTCGCGAGGTTGCCGACCGGGTCGTCTTCATGGACGGCGGCTACGTCGTCGAGGAGGGGCAGCCTGCCGAGGTCATCGGCGACCCCAAGGAAGCGCGGACCAAGTCGTTCCTGCACAGGGTGCTCAACCCGCTGGTCATCGAGCCCGACGAGCTGACCGACGAGGGCGTACAGGACCTTCGCTGACTCGCGGTGTCGAGCAGGTCAGTCGACGACGGTCGTCACCTCGCCGGTGATCCCGGTGAGCTTGGATGGGTTTCGTAGGACGTACAGGGCCGTGATGCCCCGTTCCTCGACGGTGAGGAAGGAGACGGTGTCGAGCTCGCCGTTCGCATACACGAGCACGGCCCGCTCGTCGTTGAGCCGGGCCATCTCGACGGTCATGACGACGTCCGCGTACTCGGGTCGAGCCAAGACGCCGGCCATCCAGCGGACCACCTTGTCCGGGCCGTGGATCGGCCGTCGCGCGGCCCGCTTGATCCCTCCGCCGTCCGTGACGAGGACGACGTCCGGGGCCAGCAGCGCCATGAACTTCTCCATGTTCCCGGCCGCGAGATGCTCGACGAACTGGTCGAGTACTGCGTCGTGGCGCTTGCGGTCGACCACCTCCGGCCGCCGTGAGTGGACGTGGCCGCGAGCGCGGTTGGCCAGTTGCCGAACCGCCGCCTCGGAGCGGTCCAGCGTGCTCGCCACCTCGGCGAAGCTCAGCCCGAAGACGTCGTGGAGGACGAACGCCGCCCGCTCCAGCGGCGACAGCGACTCGAGCACGACGAGCATGGCCATCGAGACGGAGTCGGCCAGCTCCACGCTCTCGGCCGGTCCCCGGTCGGTGGCCACCGGTTCGGGGAGCCACGGTCCTATGTAGTCCTCACGCCGGTTCCGTTGCTGGCGCACCCGGTTGAGCGCCTGCCGGGTGGCCGCGGTGAGCAGGTATGCCCGCGGGTCGCGGACTTCACTGCGGCGGCCTGGTCCAAGGTCCGCCCAGCGCAGCCAGGTCTCCTGCACCGCGTCCTCCGCGTCGGCGATCGTCCCGAGGATCCGGTATGCGGCGCCGACCAGCTGCGGCCGCAGCTCCTCGAACCGCTCGGCCAGCGCATCGGCCGACTGCCCGGCCGATCTCTTGTCAGGCACGGGCCGGCCGGAGCTCACACTGCTCCTTAAAGCCTTGGCTGGTGAAACCCAGGGCCGCGTTGGTCCGGCTGTAGGAGTTCTCCAGCGCGATCGCCGCCGTGAGCTCGACGAGAGCGGCGTCGCTCATCCGCTCGCGCAGCCGGGCGACCATGTCATCGGTGACCGTCAATGGGGTCGTCGACATCGCCTCGGCGTACTCGATGACGCGCCGTTCGAGGTCGGTGTAGACGTCGCTGGTACGCCAGGTGGTGATCGCCTCGAGCTTGGCCGGGTCCATGCCCCGGTTGTGGGAGACCCAGTAGCCGAAGTCGAGGCACCAGCTGCATCCGACCGTCGCGGCGGCGGCGAGGGTGGCCAGGTGCTTGAGCGAGTCGTCCGCGGCGTCCCACTTCTCGACCGAGCGCTGGAAGCGCATCGACGACAGCAGCACCTTGCGGTTGTGCGCCAGGCCCAGGGCCGGCTCCATGACGGTGCCGTAGGCGCGTTGCGTGAACCAGTTCATCGCCTTGACGAGCGCGCCGGACTCGACGAGAGGAATGCGGGCGGTGGTCGACATGCGTTCTCCTTGGTCGGTCGGTGGGTGTCCCGTTGTCAGGTAGACACCGGCCTCCGCCTGGATGTGACGTCACCGGCTCTGGAGCGACCGCGACCGTCCTCGGAACTCGGCGATGACCGCTCCGTCCGACTCCCGGGTGACCGTGACGTCGGTGATCCCGCTGCGGCCGTAGGCGGTCCGCACCCGCGCCTCAGCGACGAGCACGTCGCCACGGCGGGCCGACGCCACGAAGACGATGTCGGCTCCGGCGGCCACGGTGAACGCGCCCCGCGAGTTGCAGGCCAGCGCGAAGGCCGAGTCGGCCAGCGTGAAGACGTAGCCGCCGTGGGCGAGGTCGTGGCCGTTGACCATGTGGTCGCCGACGGACATCCGCACCACCGCGTGGTCGACCTCGACGAGGGTCGCGTCCATGCCGAGATGGGCGGACGCGCCGTCGTCCGCCCACATGCGTCGGACGTGGGTCCGGTCGTACTCGCTCACGAGCCCGTCTCCAGGGCCGGGCTCGGGCGGTACCGACCACCGGGGTATGCGTCGTCGAGCTCCGCGAGGATGCGGCGGACCCGGTCGTGTCCCAGCTCCCGTCCCCAGGCGATCGGGCCCTTGGGGTACGACGTCCCGAGGACCATGGCGGTGTCGACGGCCTCCGGCGTGGCCTCTCCCCGGTGGACGAGGTCGACGGCCTCGTTGACGAGCATGGCGACGGTCCGGGCCACCGGATCTGTGCGGACGGGTCCGCCCACCAGTTCGGCTTTCCGGCGCTCGTCCGGCGTCGCGTCGGTGGGATGACCGTCCGACGCATACGCGTAGATCCCCTGGCCGGTCTTGCGGCCCAGCCGCCCTTGGGCGACGAGGTCGCGTTGGAGCTGCACCGGCGCGTACCGGGGGTCGTTGCCGGTTCGCTCCCACACGCTGGTGCCGACGGCAAGGTTGACGTCCTGGCCGATGAGGTCGGTGAGCTCGAGCGGGCCCATCCGGAAGCCCGCGCCGCGGAGGCAGGCGTCGATGGTTGCGGCGTCGGCGAGGCCCTCCTCGAGCATCCGTTGTCCCTCGCCGTAGAACGGCCGGGCGACCCGGTTGACGATGAAGCCGGGCGTCGACGCGCAGTGGACCGGCGTCTTGCCCCAGGAGGCGACGAGGTCGGCGGCAAAGTCGAGGTAGGTCTGGGCGCTCGCGGACCCGTGGACCACCTCGACGAGCCGCATCACCGGGGCGGGGTTGAAGAAGTGCAGGCCGAGGACCCGTTCGGGGTCGTGGACCGCCTCGGCGATGGCGTCGATGTCGAGACTGGACGTGTTCGTGGCGAGGAGGGTGGTCGGCGCCTGCAGCCGGCCCAGCTCGGTGAACACCGACCGCTTGACCTCGAGGTCCTCTAGGGCGGCCTCGACGACGATCTCGCACGGTGGCAGGTCGGCGAGGCCGGCGACGACGTGGAGCCGGTCGGCGGCGGCCCGCGCCGCGTCGGCGGTCATCCGCTCCTGGGCCGCCAGGTCGGTCAGGCGCTGGGCCAGGTCTTCGGCGGCCGCCGCGGCGCGGTTGGGACCGGCGTCATGGAGGTAGACGTCGTGTCCGGCGACCGCGGCGACCTGCGCGATCCCGGCGCCCATGGCGCCGGTCCCGACCACCCCGACGTCGCCCCGAGGACCGTCGGTCGTCATGCCGCCATCCTGCCAAACCCGTCGAGCGGACCGGCTGAGGCGGTCTCGACGACATCTGAGGTGGGCGGCGGATGCCTGCGTGTGGTGCCCGCCCAGATCCTGGGCGGCGTCCAGTTCCCCTTTCTCGGAGGTACCACCACTCATGTCCACCAACCCTGCGAGCCTCGCCGTGACCTCGGCCGGCTCCCTGTCCGATGTCGGCCGGAAGCCCCGCGACAGCCGGACCTTCCGTCGCTACGGCGCCGCGGTCCTGCTCGTCGTGTCCGCCCTCACCGTTGCCGTCAACCGGGTCGTCGCCCCCGGTCTGCTCGAGGACGACGGCATCGCCATCCTCCGCGAGGCGGCGGCGTCGCCCGAGCGGACCTCGGCCGCCGTCTGGCTCGGCGTGGTCTCGGCGATGACCCTGCTCCCCGCCTTTCTGGTCGCGGCGCGCATGGCCATGCGCCGGCGTCCGGTGCTCGCCACGTGGGCACTCGTGGTGAACGGTGCTGCCTACCTCGGCGCCGGGCTGGCCTTCCACGCGATGGGACCGCTGATCCAGGTTGCGGCCGAGCAGCCTGAGGGGCAGTACGGCGTGCTCGCGAACTACCTCAACGAGTTCTCCGACAACGCGGTCAGCACTCTCAGCGCGGCGCTGTTCATCGTCGGTCACCTGATCGGCGGCGTCCTCATGGGCCTCGCGCTCCGCGGCACGATCCCGACGCCCGCGTGCGTGGCGATCGCGGTCGCCATGCCGGCTCACTTCGTCGTCTACGCCCTGCTGCAGAACCTCGTCCTCGACGCCTTCGCCTGGGGTCTCATGGCGCTCGGCTTCGTCGTCTGCGCGGTGATCCTCATCCGTATGCCGAACGACGAGTGGGAACCCGCGCCGTTGAGGGCTCGCTAAACGGGGTCCCGAAGTATCGGAGCGCAGCGGAGAACTTCGTGGGGTGGCTTAGATCCAGTCCTTGCGCTTGAACGTGATGTAGAGGCCCACGGCGATCCCGACGATGAGCACCGTCGAGGTGACCACGCCGGCCGGGTGGCCGAAGCCCGGATACGGGATGTTCTGCCCGTACCAGCCGGTGACGGCGGTGGGCACCGCGATGATCGCCGCCCACGCCGTGAGCTTCTTCATCACCGTGTTGAGGCGCGCGTCCTGCAGCGAGAGCGAGGTCTCGAAGATCGAGGTGAGCATGTCGCGGAGTGACTCGCTCCACTCCGCGGCCCGGATCGCATGGTCGTAGAGGTCGGCCAGCCAGCCATCGAGCTCGTTACCGTCCTTGTGCAGCTCGCTCCGGTGACGGAGGACGGCACCGACCACTTCGCGCATCGGGAGGACGACCCGGCGCAGCTCGACGAGCTCCTTGCGGATCCGGAAGGTCCGCTGCTGGGTCAGCCGGGTCTGCTGGCGGTCCGCGAAAAGGCCGTCCTCGAGCGACTCGATCGCATCGTCGAGCTGCTGGACGGTGTCGAAGTGTCCGTCGACGACCGCGTCGAGCAACCCGTGGAGCAGCGCGCCGCTGCCCAGGTGGAGCAGGTCGCTGTTCTCGTCCCAGCGCTGCTCGACCTGGCCCATGTCGAAGTAGTCGTTGTCCCGAACGGTCACGATGCCGCGGGGCAGCACGAACGCCGAGATCTTGGTCAGCCGGAGCCGGGAGGCCAGGACCTGGTCCGGCGCGATCGGGCTGGGCCCCGGGTGGTCGAGCCGAGTCGCGTACACGCTGACGAAGGTGTGGTGCACGTGCATCGTGGCCTTGGGGCGGCTGGCCTCCTCGATGACGTCCTCGACGGCGTGCACGTCGAGGCTGAGCTCCTCGGCCAGCTTGCGGAGTACCCCGTGGTCGGGTTCGAGGATGTCCACCCAGACCAGGGAGTCCTCGTCCTGCATGTGCTCGGAGACGTCGTCGAGCGGGAAGTCCCGGTCGGTGACCTCGCCCTTGCGCCACAGCAGGGTGTGGACGCCGGTGGTTCCCATGAGGGCAGTGTGCTCCCTGTGGCTGGGGGCGTGCTGGCGATGGCGCTGAGAGCGGCGCCGCTGATTACGATCGCTAGGTGACGACGACGGCGACGCCCGCTCATCCGCTGCTCGAGAAGCACGAGAACGCCCTCGAGGAGGCCCGCGTCGCGCTGGCGGCCCGCAGCTGGTTCTCCCGCTACCCCGAGTCCCCGTCTCCACGCGTGTACGGCGAGACCGCCGCCGCCGAGGGGCTGGCCGCCTACGAACGACACCTCGGTAGCCGGTATGCGTCGCTCGACGACCAGCCGACCGACGGTTCGTGGGTCGGGTCGGAGGTCTCGCCCTACGGGCCGGTGCTCGGCGTCGAGTACCCCCACCTGGACGTGGATCGCGCGCTCGCCGCAGCGCACGCGGCGATGCCGGCCTGGCGCGACGCGGGGCCCCAGGTGCGCGCCGCGCTATGCCTGGAGATCGTCGACGCGGTCAACGCACGGGGGTTCGAGATGGCCAACGCCGTGATGCACACGTCGGGGCAGCCGTTCGTCATGGCCTTCCAGGCGGGCGGGCCGCACGCCCAGGATCGCGCCGTGGAAGCCATCGTGGCCGGCTTGGTGGAGCAGGAGCGCGTGCCGACGTCGGTCACGTGGGAGAAGCCGGCCAAGGACGCGCCGATCCGGATGGAGAAGTCGTACCGGATCGTGCCGCGCGGCATCTCGTTGGTCATCGGCTGCAACACGTTCCCGACGTGGAACGCCTACCCCGGGTTGTTTGCGTCGCTGGTGACGGGCAACCCGGTCATCGTCAAGCCGCACCCGCGGGCGGTCATGCCGCTCGCCATCACGGTCGACGCCGCGCGGACGGTGTTGCGGGACAACGGGTTCGACGCGAACCTCGTGCAGCTGGCCGCGGAGGCCGACGGCGAGGGTCTGGCTCGCATCCTGGCCGAGCGGCCCGAGGTGGCGATCATCGACTACACGGGCGGTTCCCGGTTCGGGGAATGGCTGGAGCGTGAGGGCGCGTCGCGCGGTGCCTTGGTGTTCACGGAGAAGGCCGGCGTCAACACCGTCGTCGTCGACTCGACGTCCGACCTGCGGGCGGCGCTGGGCAACCTCGCGTTCTCGCTGGCGCTGTACTCCGGCCAGATGTGCACGACGCCGCAGAACATCTACGTTCCGGAGGACGGCATCGACACCGACGAGGGGCATCTGTCCTTCGAGGAGCTCGGCGACCGGCTGGCCGGGGCCATCGGCAAGCTGACCGGAGACGACGCCCGGGCCGTCGAGATCCTCGGCGCCACGGTCAACGACCAGGTCCGCGGCAACGCTGACGGGATCTCGGAGCTGGCGTCGCGGGGCGGCGGTTCGGTGGTGCTCGAACCGCGGTCCGTGACGCATCCCGCATACCCGGACGCAGTGGTGCGCGCCCCGGGACTCGTCGCCCTCGACGCGACGAGCGAGGAGATCTACACCCGCGAGTGCTTCGGGCCGGTGACCTTCCTGATCCGGACGACGTCGACCGAGCAGTCGCTGGAGCGGTTCGTCCAGACCGTGCGCGAGCACGGGGCGATGACGGCGGGGGTCTGGTCGACGTCATCAGAGGTGCTCGAAGCCACCCGCGATGCGGCGGCCGAGGCCGGCGTCGCGCTGTCCGAGAACCTCACCGGGCCGGTGTTCGTCAACCAGACCACGGCGTTCTCCGACTATCACGGCACGGGAGCCAACCCGGCGGCCAACGCCGCCTACACCGACGCCGCCTTTGTCGCCAACCGGTTCCGGGTGGTGACGACCCGCCGTCACGTCTGACCGACCGGGGGGTCACCTCACCACACCAGTGAGCTGCCTCCATCGACGAGGATGACCCGACCGGTGACGTACGAGTTCCGGAGGAACCCGATCACGGCTTCGGCGATGTCGTCCGGGCGAGCCGATCGGTGCAACGGCACGGCGGCCGCGGTGGCCGCATGCTGTTCGTGCATGTCGGCCGTCAACGGGGTTTCGACGAGTCCCGGCGCGACGGCGTTCACCCGAACCGGTCCGCACGACTTGGCGAGCAGGGCGACGAGGTGGTTCAGGGCCGCCTTGGACATGGCGTACGCGATCGACGAGCCAACGGGCCGGACGCCGGCGACGGAGGTGATCATCACCACGTTCGGATCGGGTGACTGGCGCAAGAACGGCATGGCGGCCTTCGTCAGCCACCAGGTGCCGAACACGTTGACCTCGAACGTCCGTCGGAAGATCTCGTCGGTCAGCGCGTCGAGATCGGCGTGGTCGACCAGCCTCGTCCAACCAGCGTTGTTGACGAGGATGTCGAGCCGGCCGAAGCGCTCGAGCGTCCGGGTGATGATCGCCTGCCCCTGCGCCTGGTCGCTGATGTCCGCCTGCACGTACAGGGCCTCTGTCGGCAGCGATTCGGCCACCGCCTCGCCGGCCTCGACCGACGTGGCCGAGTTGACGACGACGCGGCATCCGAGCTCCGCCAGGCGTCGGGAGGTGGCCTCGCCGATGCCGCTCGACGAGCCCGTCACGATCGCTACCCTGCCGTCGAGCTCGCCCATTGCGTCCTCCCTCACTCACCGCGGTCGACATCGACCCTAGGCTGCACGCCGGGAAACATGGCCTTCCTGGCGGCACGTCACTCGGACCACTAGGTTGCTCGTGGTGGAGGCTGAGGAGCGGGCGGCGCTGTTCGGGGCGTGTTCGAACGCTGGTCGCTGGGGGCCAGACGACGAACTGGGGACGCTGAACCTCATCACGCCGGACAAGCGCCGTCGGGCAGCACAGCTGGTGGTCGAGGGTCTGTCGGTGTCGATGGCCGCGGACCTGTCCGTGCAGCACACTCCGATGTCCGACGCACTCCAGACCCACACCGCGTTCACGGACCCAGCAGCGCCGATCGCCGTCGCCGATGCGATCACGCTGCAGGTACACGGGTGGAGCACGCACGTCGACGCGCTCGGCCACGTTTACACCGACGGTGTGGGTTACAACGTTCGGCGCCGGTCGGAGATCTTCAGCGACCACGGGCTGGCCGGCAATGCCATCACCGCCCTTAAAGACGGCGTGTTCACCCGCGGAGTGCTGCTCGACGTGGCGTCTGCTGCTGGCGTCCCGTGGCTACGGCACGACCACCTGATCACCCGTGGTCAGCTCGACCGAGCTGAGGAGGTCGCCGGCGTCAGCGTCGAAGCAGGCGATGCCCTGTTCCTGCATACGGGGCTTGCCCCACGATTGGCGGCCGATCCCGCCGGCGACATCGGCCGCCGAGCCGGTGTCGGTGTCGACGCGGTGCTGTGGCTTCATGAACGGGACGTGGCGGTGTTCGGCGGAGACTGCGTCGACGTGCTGCCCGGCGCCGACCCCGACCTTCCCCTCCCGCTCCACCAGCTCGGCATCGGCGCCATGGGTATGACACTGCTGGACTGGCCGCGCCTCGATGATCTCCTGGCGATGTGCACTCGGCTCCAGCGCTACGAGTTCCTGCTCACCGTCGCCCCGCTGCCGATCATCGGCGGGACTGGCTCACCGGTCAACCCGATCGCAACCTTCTGACGGGCGCCCGTCACCAACCATTCAGGTCGTGACGACGATCTTGCCGCGGGCGTGGTCGACCTCGAGGTGCCGCATCGCCGCCGCGGCGTCGGCGAGGGGGTAGGTGCGGTCGAGGACGGGGCGGATGTCACCGCGGGCGGCCATGTCGGCGAGATCGGTGAGCCGCTCGGCGTTCGGCGTGGCGCGCGGGATGTGCACGCGCACACCCACGAGGCGGCCGAAGAGCCCGCCTCTGGCCATCAGCCCGATCGGACCGAGGTACCGGCCGTGGCCCGGGTTACCGCCGCCGGACAGCACCAGCCGGCCGCCCGGGGCGAGCACGCGGCGAAGGTCCCGCAGGCTCCGGTTGCCGACCAAGTCGAGCACGACGTCGTACGACCGGGCGGTGCTGGTGAAGTCTTCGCGGGTGTAGTCCACGACCTCCGTCGCGCCGAGGGAGGTCACCAGGTCGACGTTGCGGGTGCTGCAGACTGCGGTGACGGCGGCGCGGCGAAGTGCGGCCAGCTGGACGGCGAACGTACCCACGCCCCCGGACGCGCCGATGATCAGCACCCGGTCACCCGCCTCCGCCCGGCCACGGGTGAGGCACAAGTCGGCGGTGACGGCGGCCAGTGGCAGGGCGGCGGCCTCCTCGAACG
>DATLQE010000277.1:0-4621 GCA_035535335.1 Lapillicoccus sp.
CCGGCTCGACGTCTACGACCTCGTGAACGAGCTCCGGTCGGACGGGACCACCGTCGTCGTGACGACACACTCGTTCGAGGAGGCCGAGCGACTCGCCGACCACCTGGTCATCGTCAGCGACGGCCGGACCGTCGCCGAAGGGCGCCCGGCGGAGGTCGTCGGCACGGGCACCCTCGAGTCGGTCTACTTTGGGCTCACCCGGCGAGCGGCTGGATGAGCGCGCCGGCGACCCCGACCGCTCGGGTGCTCGGGCAGGCTCGCTTCGAGGCCGGCACGCTGCTCCGAAACGGCGAGCAGCTCCTCGTGTCGCTCGTCCTGCCGCTCGGCGTGCTGCTCGGGCTGGCCCTCACCACGGTCCCGTCGCTGGGCGAGGGCCGCCGCATCGACGTCGCGACGCCGGGCGTGTTGGCGTTGTGCGTCGTCTCGGCGGCGTTCACCGCGCAGGCCATCGCCACCGGGTTCGACCGACGCGCGTCCGTGCTGCGCCTGCTGGGCACCACTCCCCTGGGTCGCGACGGGCTGCTCTGGGGCAAGGCGCTGGCCACCCTCACGGTCGAGGTCGTCCAGTGGTGCGTCGTCGGCGGCGTCGGGCTGGCGCTGGGCTGGCGGCCGGAACCGATCGGCTTCCTGTATGCGGTGCTCTTCCTCCTCCTGGGCACCTGGGCCTTCGTGGCGCTCGCCCTTCTTCTCGCCGGAAGTCTCCGGGCCGAGGGAGTCCTCGCGGTCGCCAACCTCGTCTGGGTCGTCCTGCTGGTCCTGGGTGGCGTCGTCGTCCCGCGGACCGAGCTGCCGGCGGCGGTCGCCGGCGTCGTCGGTGTTCTGCCCTCCGCTGCGCTCGGGGACGGACTGCGGGCCGCGTTCGGCAGCGGAGCCCTTCTGGCCGGACCGGTCCTGGTCCTCGCCGCATGGGCGGTGGCCGCGACCGCCGTGGCCGCGCGGACCTTCCGGTGGTCGGACTAGGACGGGTGGCCGCACCGTGACCGAGGCGCTCGCGGGCATTCCCCTGGCGGGAACCCGCGTGGTCGTCGCGCTGGCGGCGCTCGCCGCCCTCGGCGCCATCGTGGCCGTCGGTGCGCGCCACTCTGCCGGCTGGCGAGGCGTCGGAGCCGTCGTCACGGTCCTCGGTCTGGCGGCGACCGGCGCCGCCGTCGTGAACACGACGCTGAACGCATACCCCACGGTCGGCGTGCTCCTGGGCACCCCGCAATACCCCATGGTCGACCGGCTGCACCCCACGAGCAACGTCGAGCTGGAGCGGGGCGCCGCCGCGCGGATCTCGGTGTCGGACACCGCATCCCACTTCGGCGCGTTCGACGCGCAGGTCTACCTGCCGCCGCAGTACTTCTCCGAGCCCGACCGTCGCTTCCCCGTCGTGGTCCTCACCCACGGGAACCCCGGCCGGAGCACCGACTGGCTCGACTCCGGTTCCGCCGCGGAGACCGGGCTGGCCGTCGCGCAGTCCGGCCACCCGGTCATCCTCGTCATGCCGACCGTCCTACAGGAGCCGGACGGCGACAGCCTGTGCGTGGACACCTCGTCGCAGGGCAACGCGGAAACCTACGTCGTGAAGGACGTCGTGGCCGCCGCCGACACCCAGCTGCGGACCGTTGCGGACGCCGCGCACCGAGCCATCGGCGGGGACTCGATGGGCGGCTTCTGCGCCCTCAACCTCGGCCTCAAGCATCCTGACGTCTTTTCGGTCATCCTCGCGTTCTCGGCCCCGACGGTCTGCCAGCCTGACGCGATCGACGGTGGCAACGAAGCGCTCTTCGGCACACCTGACTGGGAGCAACGGGTGGCCGCCAACAGCCCGGCCGACTACTGGCCCGAGCTCGACCCGCGTACGGCGCCTCCGATGTGGCTCGACGTCGGCGAGGACGAGCCCACCGTCCTGCCGCCGCTCGAGGAGTTCGCGGACACGCTGTCGGGCGCGGGGTTCAGGGTCGAGTACCACGCCCGTCCCGGCGGCCACGACTTCGACACGTGGACTCCCGCTCTCCAGGAGTCCCTCCCCTGGGCGGCTGCGAGACTCGGCGCGTGACGTCCGCTCCCCTCCTGCGCCCGATCAGCGAGGCCGACGTGCCGGCGGTCCTCGGACTGAACCACCGGCACGTCGACCTGCTGTCGCCCATGGACGCCGAGCGGCTGCTGTGGCTGGTCGGTGTCTCCGACCACGCCGACGTCATCGAGGTCGACGAGGACGTCGTGGGGTTCGTCGTCACCATGGCCCCCGGCAGCGCATACGACTCCGAGAACTACCGCTGGTTCGCGAGCCGCTACGGCGATTCCTTCTACTACCTCGACCGCATCGTCATCGCCGAGGAGATGCGCCGGCGGGGCCTGGCCGCGTTCGTCTACGACGCGATGGAGGACATCGCGCACGAGTTCGGGCGGATGACGCTCGAGGTCAACGTCGACCCGCCCAACGTCGGGTCGTTGGCCTTCCACGAGCACCGGGGATACCTCGAAGTCGGCCGACGAGGCGAGCCGGGACACCTGGTCGGTCTCATGACCAAGGAGCTCACCGCATAGGTCACCCCACGAAGTTCTCCGCTCCCCTGCCACCCCGCGAAGTTCTCCGCTTCGCTCCGATACTTCGCAGGGACCCCGGCCTCCGATACTTCGCGGGGACCCCGACTTAGCAACAAGCTTTAGGGTGACGCCGTGCGCTTGCCCGCCGTCCGGCCCTCTCTCGTGCGGCCGATCCTCGTGGCCAACCTCGTCGGCGAGGTGGTCATCGTCGTCACCGGCGGCATCGTGCGGCTCACCGGTAGCGGTCTCGGCTGCCCGACCTGGCCCGAGTGCGTACCCGGCTCGTTCACCCCGGTCCCCCACCAGGAGGAGGGGATCCACAAGCTCATCGAGTTCGGCAACCGCACCCTCACCGGGGTGGTCGGCTTGCTGGCGCTGGCCTGCGTGTGGGTCGTGCTGACCCGTGTGCGTCGCCGCCGGCCGCTGGTCGTCGTGGCCCTCGCGCTCGTTGCCGGCGTGGTCCTCCAGGCCGTGGTGGGCGGGATCGCCGTGCGGATGACGCTGAGCCCGGTGGTCGTGGCGTTCCACTTCCTCCTGTCGATGGTCATGGTGGCGCTGGCCACGATGCTGCTGCGCGGGGCCGAGGACGGCTGGTCGCCGGACGGGACCGCCGACCTCGGGCCGCGGGAGCTGCTCGTTCCGAAGCTGCCGGCGACGCTGGCCTGGGTTACTGCCGCGGTGGGTGCCGGAGTCCTGGTCCTCGGCACGATCGTCACCGGATCCGGCCCGCACTCGGGGGACGCTGTACAGCCCGCTCGGACCGGATTCGACCCGCGGTCGGTCGCCTGGCTGCACGCGGACCTGGTCATGCTCTTCGCCGGGCTGGTCGTCGCGGTCCTCGTGGCGGTCTGGCTGACCAGCTCCTCGGACCGGGCCAAAGCCACCTGGCGTGGCGTCCTCGTGGTGACGCTGCTCCAGGGGGCGATTGGCTACGTCCAGTACTTCACCGGGCTGCCCGAGGTGCTCGTCGGCCTGCACATGCTGGGCGCGTCGCTGCTCGTGGTCACCATGACGCTCGGCGTCATGAACCTCCGCCGTAACCCGCTCTGAGCCTCTCGGGCGTCAGCGCCAGATGGGCACGTAGAGCAGGGGGTCGATCGCGACCGCGACGAAGAGGATCGTCAGGTACGTGATCGAGAAGTGGAAGAGCCGCATCGGCCGCAGCACCGCCGGGCCGGCGCCGGCGTTCGCCGCGCGCAGCAGTCGGTGGGCTTCCACCACGAACAAGGCGCCGGACACCAGCGCGCCGGCCAGGTAGACCAGTCCCATCGGAGCGACGGGCACGAGCAGCAGGGAGGATGCCACCATCGCCCACGAGTAGGCGACCACCTGCCGGGCGACGACGACGAACCGTTGAACCACCGGCAGCATCGGCACGTGCGCGGCCGCGTAGTCGTCCCTGAACTTCATCGACAGCGGCCAGTAGTGGGGCGGCGTCCAGAAGAACACGACCGCGAAGAGGACGAAGGGCGCCCAGGCCAGGGAGTCGGTGACCGCGGACCAGCCGACGAGCACTGGCATACACCCTGCGGCGCCGCCCCAGACGATGTTCTGCGCGGTCCGGCGCTTGAGCAGTGCCGTGTAAATGCCCACGTAGAAGAGCAGCGCACCCAACGCCAACCAGGCGCTGAGCCAGTTGACGAGCAGGCCCAGCCACAGTGTCGACGCGACCGTGAGCGCGATGCCGAAGACGAGCGCCGCTCCGGGGGACACCGTGCCGGTCACCAGCGGCCGGCTGCTGGTCCGGTGCATCACCGCGTCGATGTCACGGTCGAGGTAGCAGTTAAGCGTGTTGGCCGCGCCGGCCGACATCGTCCCGCCGACAAGCGTCGCCAGCACGAGCCACAGAGACGGCACCCCCCGAGCGGCCAGGAACATGACCGGCACCGTGGTGATCAGGAGCAGCTCGATGATCCGCGGCTTGGTGAGCGCGACGTACTGGCCCACGACGAAGACCGCTCCGCG
Organism: Lapillicoccus sp.; assembly: GCA_035535335.1. Classification (GTDB taxonomy): domain Bacteria; phylum Actinomycetota; class Actinomycetes; order Actinomycetales; family Dermatophilaceae; genus Lapillicoccus. The sequence continues at coordinate 4,498 of DATLQE010000277.1, forward strand.
ACCGTGGCGAGCGGGGGCCGCCGACAGGTCGGCGCGGGGGTCCAGAGCGGTCACGGAGTCCTTCGCGAAAGGGCGGGCCGACCATGCGAACCGACGTGGCGGGCAGGGGCGGCGGAGTCGAGCG
>DATLQE010000278.1:0-8696 GCA_035535335.1 Lapillicoccus sp.
GTCTGGTTCCGGACCGCCTCCACGTAGTCGCCGGCGTTGAACACCTCGAGGTTGAAGGCCCGGGTGGCCTTGGCGCTCCAGAGCCGCAAGGTGTTGACCCGGCCGTTGCGGTAGCCCGGCACCATGTAGTTGTAAGGCACCCCGAGGACGTCCCAGTCGGGGATCCAACGGGTGCGCACCCGGCCGTCCTCGTCGGTCACCGTCTCGGTCGAGCCGCCGAACTGGACGGTCACGGCGTTCTCCGGGTGCGGGAACTCCCACGGGTTGCCCAGCTGCAGCCACGGGTCGGAGTTCTCGACCTGCCAGCCGTCGACGAAGGTCTGCCGGAAGATGCCGTACTCGTAACGGATCCCGTAGCCGACGCACGGCACCGACATCGTCGCGAGCGAGTCGATGAAGCACGCCGCCAGCCGGCCGAGGCCGCCGTTGCCCAGGCCCGGCTCGATCTCCTGCGCCCGCAACGTCGAGAGGGAGATGCCGAGCTGGCCGAGGCCCTCCGCGACGATGGAGTCCAGGTCGGAGGCCAGGATCGAGTTGTCCAGCTGCCGGCCGAGAAGGTACTCGGCCGACAGGTAGCAGACCGTCTTGGCCTGCTGGTCCCACTGCTTGGCCAGGGTGGCCATCCACCGGGACTGCAGGTGGTGTCGGACGGTGCGGGCGAGGGCGAGATACTGGTCGTTCACCGAGCTCCGCGCCAGGCTGACGCCCTGGCCGTAGTTCAGCTCCCGCATGAAGTCGCTGATGAACGCGTCGACGGTATGCCGCGGGGCCGTGAGGTCCCGACTGTTCAGTCCTCCGCCGCGCGGAGCAGCGGGACGGCTGGTCTGCGTGTCGGTCACGCGACTCTCCTTCGGGGTAAGGCGGCGCAGGTGTCAAGCGGTCGACTCTAGCGGGCTCGTTGCCCGCTTCTTGCAGGTCTTTCAATGCTTTGCACGCTCCGCGAGACACCCCGCCCCTGAGGTGGTCCGCCTCACATGCCACCGAGTAGCGTCGGCCGTGTGACTGCATCCGACGCCGCTGCAACCACGACATCATCCCCCTCGGCATCATCCCCCTCGCGTACCCGTTCTGTCCCCTCGAGGGACGGCAGCGACGTCGACCGTGCGGCGGAGGCCGAAGCGGTCGAGACCGACACCACGGATCCCGACCTGGCTGGTGCCGAGGGCGTCGGCACGGCGCCCAGTCCCGAGGCCACCACCATTCCACTGCACCTGCTTGAAAAGACGCTCCCCGAGGGGGTTCTGCCGTTCGGGCGGATCCCCGTCCAGAACGTCCGACCGCTCGTCGACGGGGGCACTCGGCCCGCGAAGTCCGTGGAGCACGAGGAGTTTATTCTCGCCGCCCAGGTCTTCCGCGAGGGCCACGACGCCGTGAACGCCACCGCGGTGCTCACCGATCCCGACGGCGTCGACCACCACTTCCCGATGCACCTCGACAACGCCGGACTCAGCTGGTGGAGCGCGACGGTCGCCGCCGACCGGCCGGGATGGTGGACCTACCGCGTCGAGGGCTGGTCGGACCCGTGGGGCACCTGGGTCCACGACGCGACCATCAAGGTCGAGGCCGACGTCGACGCCGACCTCATGCTCGAAGAGGGCGCCCGGATGCTCGAGCGGTGTCTGGCCGAGCAGGGCGACCAGCCGCGCAGTCCGATCACCGACGCGATCGCCGTCCTCCGCGACAGCGACCGTCCGGCGGTCGACCGGCTGCACGCGGCGACCTCCGCGACGATGCGTGCCTGGTTCACCCGACACCCGTTCCGCGAGATGGTGAGCCCCAGTCCCGCATACCGGCTGCTCGTCGAGCGCGAGCTGGCGCTGTTCGGCGCCTGGTACGAGATCTTCCCGCGCTCCGAGGGCGCCTTCTACGACGAGGAAGCCGGCGAGTGGCGCTCGGGCACGCTGCGCACCGCGGCCGAGCGGTTGCGCGGTATCGCCGCGATGGGCTTCGACGTCGTCTACCTCACGCCGATCCACCCGATCGGCACGACCGCGCGCAAGGGCAAGAACAACACGCTCGACGCCCAGCCCGACGACCCCGGGAGTCCGTATGCGATCGGCTCCCCCGACGGCGGACACGACTCGATCCACCCGGCCCTCGGGACGTTCGACGACTTTGACCTCTTCGTCCGGGCGGCCCGCCGCAACGGCCTCGAGGTCGCCGTCGACATCGCCCTGCAGGCCTCCCCGGACCACCCCTACGTCGAGACCCATCCCGAGTGGTTCACGACCCGGGCCGACGGCACGATCGCGTATGCGGAGAACCCGCCCAAGAAGTACCAGGACATCTACCCGCTGAACTTCGACAACGACCCGGCCGGCGCCTACGCCGAGATGCGTCGGGTCATTCAGGTGTGGATCGACCACGGCGTCACCCTGTTCCGGGTCGACAACCCGCACACCAAGCCGGTGCAATTCTGGCAGTGGCTCATCGCCGACGTGGCCAAGGACCACCCCGAGATCATCTGGCTCGCCGAGGCGTTCACGAGGCCGGCGATGATGCACAGTCTGGCCAAGGCCGGGTTCCAGCAGTCCTACACCTACTACGCGTGGCGCAACCTGCGCGGGGAGCTCGAGGAGTACCTCCTCGAGCTGGCCGGCGAGGCATCCGCATACATGCGGCCGTCGTTCTGGCCGACGACGCACGACATCCTCACGCCATACATGCAGTACGGCGGCCCCACAGCGTGGACCGTTCGCTCGGCGCTGGCCGCGACGCTCGTGCCGACGTACGGCATCTACTCCGGCTACGAGCTCATGGAGAACGTCGCGCGGCAGGGAGCCGAGGAGCAGGTCGACAACGAGAAGTACGAGTACAAGAACCGGCACTGGGAGGACTACGAGAAGGGTGGCGCCAAGGAGGGCCAGAACCTCTCGGGCTACCTCACCAAGCTCAACGCCATCCGCAAGGCACATCCCGCGCTGCGGTGGCTGCGCAACATCCGCTTCCACTCGGCGGACGACGAAAATCTCCTCGTCTTCTCGAAGTCACGCGTCGTCGGGGGCCGGCGCGACACCATCCTGGTGGTGGCCAACCTCGACCCACACGCGACGCGTGGTTCGTGGATCCATCTCGACATGGGTGCGCTCGGCCTAGGCTCGGACCAGCAGTTCCGGGCCCGCGACCTCATCACCGAGCAGACCTGGATCTGGCGCCCGAGCTCCTGGGTCCGCCTGGGACCGGAGACCCACCCGGTGCACATCATCGAGGTCAGGAGCATCTGAGTCGTGCAGGGCCTCAACCTGTCGCAACCCGGTTTGCGGCACGACCCGCAGTGGTATCGCACCGCGGTCTTCTACGAGGTCCTCGTCCGCGCGTTCTCCGACTCCAAGGGATCGGGATCCGGTGACTTCCGCGGCCTCGTCGAGCGGCTGGACTACCTGCAGTGGCTGGGGATCGACTGCCTGTGGCTGCCGCCGTTCTACGCGTCGCCGCTGCGCGACGGCGGGTACGACATCTCCGACTTCAAGGCGGTGCTGCCGGAGTTCGGCAGCCTGCCGGAGTTCATCGAGCTCGTGTCGCAGGCTCACGCGCGCGGGATCCGCATCGTCACCGACCTCGTCATGAACCACACGAGCGACCAGCACCCGTGGTTCCAGCTGAGCCGCGCGGAGCCGGACGGCCCGTTCGGCGACTACTACGTCTGGTCCGACACCGACGCGCCCTACAGCGAGGCCCGGATCATCTTTCTCGACGCCGAGGTGTCCAACTGGACCTTCGACGCGGTGCGGCGGCAGTTCTTCTGGCACCGGTTCTTCTCACACCAGCCGGACCTCAACTTCGAGAACCCGCGGGTGCAGGAGGAGATGTTCGACATCGTTCGGTTCTGGATGGATCTCGGCATCGACGGGTTCCGGCTCGACGCGGCTCCCTACCTCTTCGAGGAGGAAGGGACCAACTGCGAGAACCTCCCGCGGACGCACGCGTTCATCGCCGACCTGAGGGCCATGGTCGACGCGGAGTACCCGGGGCGCATCCTGCTGGCCGAGGCGAACCAGCCGCCGGCCGAGGTGGTCGACTACTTCGGCACCCTGGACGCGCCGGAGTGCCAGATGTGCTTCCACTTCCCGGTCATGCCGCGGCTCTACTACGCCTTGCGCCAGGAGCGGGCCGCTCCGATCGTCGACGTCTTGGACGACACGCCGCCGGTTCCCGGCGACGGGCAGTGGGGCACGTTCCTGCGCAACCACGACGAGCTGACCCTCGAGATGGTGACGCCCGAGGAGCGCGCCGCGATGTACGGCTGGTACGCGCCCGACCCGCGGATGCGCGCCAATGTCGGCATCCGGCGCCGGCTGGCCCCCCTGCTCGACAACTCGCGGCCCGAGATCGAGCTGATCCACGCGCTGCTGCTCTCGCTGCCCGGCTCACCCTGCCTGTACTACGGCGACGAGATCGGGATGGGCGACAACATCTGGCTCAACGACCGCGACGCGGTCCGCACGCCGATGCAGTGGACCCCCGACCGCAACTCGGGATTTTCGGCGGTCGACCCCGGAAAGCTATACCTGCCAGTCATTTCCAGCCTCGTCTATCACTACAACACTGTCAACGTCGAGGCCCACATGGCCACGTCGTCGTCGCTGCTGCACTGGGTGCGCGGCATGCTCCAGGTCCGCAGCCGGCACCCCGTCTTCGGGCTGGGCGACTTCCAGGTGTGCCCGTCGGAGAACGAGGCCATCCTGTCTTTCGTGCGGCACCACGAGGGCGATCGGCCGGTCGGCACCGACGCGCCCGCCAGCGAGACGGTGCTGTGCGTCAACAACCTCTCCTCGCGCCCGCAGGCGACGACCGTGCAGCTGCCGGAGGAGTATGCGGGAGCACAGCTCGTCGACCTGTTCGGCGGGCAGGGGTTCCCCAAGATCGGCGACGACGGAAAGGTGCTGGTGACACTGGGTTCCCGGGACTTCTTCTGGTTCCAGGTGCGCGACGACTGGGCCCACAGCAGAGCCGGCGCCGGCTACAGCCGGATCGGTGAACGCCGTGGCTGAGATCCACCACACCACCCTCGCGCCGTCGAAGCTCGAGCTCCTCACCGGATGGCTCCCCGGGCAGCGCTGGTATGCCGCCAAGGGCAGCACCCCGGTGCTGCGGAAGGTCGGCGGGTACCGGCTCGACGACCCCGCCGGCCGCGTCGGCATCGAGGTCCTGATCGTGGCCGACGAGTCGGGGCGGCAACCCGTCGTCTACCAGGTGCCGCTGACCTACCGCGGCGCACCGCTTCCCGGGGCTGAGCACGCGCTCGTCGGCACGGCCGAGCACGGCGTCCTCGGCACCCGCTGGGTCTACGACGCTCCCCACGACGAGGTCTTCGCCGCCCAGCTCCTCGCGCTCATCCAGGGCCAGGCCGAACCCCAGGCGCAGTCGACGAGCAACACACCTGACCCGACCGTCGAACGACACTCCGTGGACCGCCAGACCGTCACGCTGGCTTCCGCCTCCGTACTGCGTGGCGAGCAGTCCAACACGTCGGTCATCTGCGAGGTCGTCGACCGGTCCGGTAGCGCCGCACCACCGGTGATGGTCAAGGTGTTCCGGTCCTTGCACCCCGGCGAGAACCCGGACGTCGTGGTCCAGTCCGCGCTGACCGAGGCCGGCTCGACCCAGGTCCCCCACACCGTGGGGTACGTCTCGGGCCAGTGGGCCGATCCGGTCTCAGGGGATCGGGTACGCGGTCACCTCGCCTTCGCCCAGCGCTTCCTGCCGGGGGTGGAGGACGCCTGGCGGGTCGCCCTTCGGGCGGCCACCGCCGGCGAGGACTTCTCCGGGTCGGCCCGTGAGCTCGGTGCGGCGACCGCGCACATCCATCTCAGCCTCGCCGACGCTCTGGGTACCGTCCCGGCCACCGCCGATGCCAAGGCGGAGCTCGTGCGCGTGATCCGGTCCCGTTACGACGCCGCGGTCGCGGAGGTGCCTTCGCTCCGGGCCCACGAGGCCCTCGTCACCGCCTCGCTGGACGCCCTCGCCGCTCCGGAGTGGCCCGATCTGCAACGGGTCCACGGGGACTACCACCTCGGCCAGGTCCTCCGCACGCGTGAAGGCTGGGTGGCGGTCGACTTCGAGGGCGAGCCGTTGCGACCGCTCCGGGAGCGGGTCCGGCCCGACCTCGCGCTGCGCGACGTCGCGGGCATGCTGCGCTCGTTCGACTACGTCGGAGGCTCGGTCGAGCTCAGCGAGCCGAACCGGTCGGCCCGCAGCTGGGTGGCGGCCTGTCGCGGTGCCTTCCTCGAGGGGTACCGAGAGGTGACCGGGCTGGACCCGGTTAGCACGGCTCCGTTGCTCAGCGGCCTGGAGCTCGACAAGGCCCTGTACGAGGTGATCTACGAGGTCCGCAACCGGCCGAGCTGGCTCGGGATCCCGCTCGCCGCGGTCGAACGGCTCGTGGCCGACATCAGTTCCGATCTTTCCGTCCAGCAGGTCCCCGTCGCCCGGGAGGGTGCCTCATGAAAACCGTCCGCACGACCGCAAGCCTTGGTGATCTCGGGCCCCTCCAGGCGTTCGTCGAGGGACGCAACGCCAAGCCGCACGACTTCCTCGGGCACCACCTCGGTCCCGGTGGCCTGACCGTCACCGCGTACCGGCCGCTGGCCACGACCGTACGTGTGCGGCTGGCCGACGGCGCGGTGATGGCCCTCGGGCACCTCCGGCACGGCGTGTGGTCCGGAACCGCACCGGACGTGACGTCGACCAACGACTACCGGCTCCTCGTCGCCTACGACGACGGCATCGAGCACGAGCAGGACGACCCTTACAGGTTCGCTCCCACGCTCGGAGACATGGACCTGCACCTGTTCAACGAGGGCCGGCACGAACGGCTCTGGACTGTCCTCGGCGCCCATGTGCGCCGCTACGACGGCCCGCTCGGGGAGGTCCGCGGCGTGTCGTTCGCGGTCTGGGCGCCCCGGGCCGCGACGGTCCACATGATCGGTGACTTCAACGGGTGGGACCGCGTGTCGCACCCGATGCGGTCCCTCGGGCAGAGCGGAGTGTGGGAGCTGTTCATCCCCGGCGCCGACCCGGGGATGAACTACCAGTACGCGATCCGCAGCACGACAGGCCACGTCGCGGTCCACACCGATCCCATGGCGCAGCGCACCGAGGTGGCCCCGAAGCAGGCGGCGATCGTCTTCGAGTCCGACTACCGGTGGAACGACGGCGACTGGATGGCGAACCGCGCGTCGCACAACCCGCACAACGGCCCGATGAGCATCTACGAGGTCCACCTCGGATCGTGGCGGCAAGGCCTGAGCTACGTCGACCTCGCCGAGCACCTGGTCAACTACGTGCGTGACCTGGGTTTCACGCACGTCGAGCTGCTGCCCGTCATGGAGCACCCGTTCGTGCCGTCATGGGGCTACCACGTGACGAACTACTACGCGCCCACCTCGCGCTTCGGCTCGCCCGACGACTTCCGCTATCTCGTGGATCGCTTGCACCAGAACGGGATCGGCGTCATTCTCGACTGGGTTCCCGGCCACTTTGCCACGGACGAGTGGGCCCTTGCCCGGTTCGACGGCCAGCCGCTCTACGAGCATCCCGACCCCCGCAAGGGGTGGCATCCGGAGTGGGGATCGTACATCTTCGACCTCGGCCGCCCGGAGGTGCGCAACTTCCTCGTCGCCAACGCGCTCTACTGGTTCGAGGAGTTCCACACCGACGGCCTGCGCGTCGACGGCGTCGCCTCGATGCTCTACCTCGACTACTCGCGCCAGCCCGGCGAGTGGATCCCGAACTCCTACGGCGGCCGGGAGAACCTCGAAGCGGTGCAGCTGCTCCAGGAGGTCAACGCCACCGCATACCGCGAGTACCCCGGCATCGTCAGCGTCGCCGAGGAGTCGACGTCGTGGTCCGGCGTCACCGCGACGACCGCGAAGGGCGGCCTGGGATTCGGCTTCAAGTGGAACATGGGCTGGATGAACGACGCCCTGCGCTACCTCGGCCAGGACCCGATCTTCCGCCAGTACCACCACAACTCGATGACGTTCGCGCTCATGTATGCGTTCAGCGAGAACTTCGTCCTGCCGATCAGCCACGACGAGGTCGTCCACGGCAAGGGGTCGCTGCTGCGCAAGTCGCGCGGCACACGTGACGAGCAGCTGGCCACGCTGCGCGCCTTTCTGGCCTACATGTGGTCCCACCCCGGGAAGCAGCTGATCTTCATGGGGTCGGAGTTCGCGCAGGAGTCGGAATGGGCCGAGGGCCGCAGCCTCGACTGGTGGCTGCTCGACCAGCCGGCGCACTACCGCGTCCACGCGCAGGTCAAGGACATGAACCGGATCTACGGCGAGCGCCGCGAGATGTGGGAGTACGACAACGACCCGGCCGGCTTCCGCTGGCTGAATGCCGACGACGCGAGCCACAACACGTTCGCCTTCCTGCGGTATGGCGCGGGCGACCGCGCGGCCGACGCCCCGGTCATGGCCGTGGTCACGAACTTCAGCGGCATGACCCACGAGCCGTACCGCATCGGGGTGCCGCGGCCGGGCGGCTGGCGGGTCGTCCTCGACACCGCGGGGTATCGGCCCGACGCGCCCAGCTCGGCCGGTGTCGTTCTCCCGGCGGAGTCGCAGTCGTGGGACAACCAGCCCTACGCCGTGAACGTCACCGTGCCGGCGCTGTCGACCGTGTGGCTCATCCCCGACTCGGCCTCGACAGGAGCGTGACCGTGAACCACCCCCGCGCCGGCCAGCCCGCCC
>DATLQE010000279.1:0-3561 GCA_035535335.1 Lapillicoccus sp.
CCAACAGGCCATTGAGACCGACGACCCGGTGATCTTCTACGAGCCCAAGCGGCGCTACTGGGACAAGGGCGAGGTCGACGAATCCGGTTCCACCCGAGGACTGTTCGAGGCGGCCGTCCTCCAGGAGGGCACGGACTGCACGCTCGTCGCCTACGGCCCGATGGTGAAGACCTGCCTCCAGGCGGCCCAAGCGGCCGACGACGAGGGCAAGAGCCTCGAGGTCGTTGACCTGCGCTCGATCAGCCCCCTCGACCTCGACACGCTCGTCGCGTCCGTGGAGAAGACCGGCCACCTGGTCGTCGTCCACGAGGCCTCGACGAACGTCGGCGTCGGCGCCGAGATCGCCGCGGCGGTGACGCAGCGCGCGTTCTACTCCCTGGAGGCGCCGGTGATGAGGGTCGGCGGCTACAACCTGCCCTATCCGCCGAGCCGCCTCGAAGAGGAGTTCCTCCCCGACCTCGACCGCGTCCTCGACACGGTCGACCGCGCTCTCGCCTTCTGATTGACAGGAGCTCGATTCGTATGCCGGTCAAGCAGTTTCGCCTTCCCGACCCCGGCGAGGGCCTCACCGAAGCCGAGATCGTCACCTGGCGGGTCGCCAAGGGAGACACCGTCAAGGTCAACGACATCGTCGTCGAGGTCGAGACCGCGAAGTCGCTGGTCGAGCTGCCGGTTCCTTTCGCCGGCACGGTGACCGAGCTCCTCGTCAACGAGGGCGAGACGGTCGAGGTCGGCACTCCGATCATCTCGGTCGAGACGGTCGCCGGCGCGCCGACCACGGTCGAGGACGCGCCGGACCAGGGCGCGGTCGAGCCCGGTATCGAGGGCTCGCCGGCTCCGAAGGTCGATCCCACGGTGGTGCGCGCGACCGAGGCCGAGTCGATCGAGGAGGGCAAGATCGGCGGCACCACGTCCACCGGTCGCACTGCCGTCCTCGTCGGCTACGGCGTCAAGCAGACCGAGGCCAAGCGACGCCCGCGCAAGGCGGCGGCGACCGACGAGGGACAGCCGGCGCGTATGCGTGCCCGGTCGGCTCATCACCGCGAGGACCACCACCCGTACCACAACCCCGACGAGTTCGTCCCTGCTCCGGCCGCGGCCGTCGGCGACCGCACCGAGCGAGCACCTCGCTCGGCCGAGCCGGTGACCGGTCGCACCCCAGGAGCCGCTCGGGTGCTCGCCAAGCCGCCGGTCCGCAAGCTGGCCAAGGACCTCGGCGTCGACCTGGAGGACGTCATCGCGTCCGGTGAGGGTGGGATCATCACCCGGTCCGACGTCGAGGCGTACGCCACCGGTGCTTCGACCAACGGTGCGGCGGCCGCTGCCGCAGAACGCCCCGCTGACGGCGCCCTCGAGGAGCGGATCCCGGTCAAGGGGGTCCGCAAGATGACCGCCCAGGCCATGGTGCAGTCGGCGTTCACCGCACCACACGTCACCGAGTGGGTCACCGTCGACGTGACCAAGACGATGGAGCTGGTCGAGAACCTCAAGCGGGACAGGGAGTTCCGCGACGTCAAGGTGACCGCCCTCCTCGTCCTGGCCAAGGCGTTGTGCGTGGCCATCGCACGCAACCCGGGCATCAACGCCGCCTGGGACGAGGCGGCGCAGGAGATCGTGGTCAAGCGCTACGTCAACCTGGGCATCGCCGCCGCGACACCGCGAGGGCTGATCGTCCCCAACGTCAAGGACGCTCACACCATGACGATGCGGCAGCTGGCCGACGCCATCGGCACGCTCACCGCGACGGCCCGGGAAGGGCGCACCCAGCCTGCGGACATGAGCGGCGGCTCCATCACCATCACCAACGTCGGCGTCTTCGGCGTCGACAGCGGCACGCCCATCATCAACCCGGGTGAGAGCGCCATCGTCTGCTTCGGCGGGATCCGCAAGCAGCCGTGGGTCGTCACGAACGGAGCCGGCGAGGACGAGCTGGCCATCCGGCACGTCACGCAGCTGGCGGTTTCATTCGACCACCGGCTCATCGACGGCGAGCTCGGCAGCCGGTTCCTCGCCGACGTCGCGGCGATCCTGGAGGACCCGGGCCGAGGCCTGGTGTGGGGGTGATCCCGGCCGAAGCCAATAGTGAAGTGTCTGCTTGACTATTGTTCTGTCGCCGGTCGAGGATGACCGGTATGCCGAAGGCGCCCTTGCTCGACGAGACATTCCGCGCGCTGTCCGATCCGACGCGTCGGGAGCTGTTGGACCGCCTGGCCGAGGGCCCCGCGACCCTCAGCGATCTGGCCGGATTCGTGCCGATGACCCTCACTGCAGTGATGCAGCACGTCCATCTCCTCGAGGCGGGAGGCCTGGTCGAGACGCACAAGCAGGGCCGTGTGCGGACGTGTGCCTTGGCGCCCAGCGGTTTTCGGGCTGCCGAAGGGTGGTTGGCTGAGCGTCGGACCCTGTGGGAGCGGCGCCTGGACCGACTCGGAATGGTCCTCGACGACCAGGCGCGACGCCGGGGCGATCGGGCATGAGCGTCGCGCACGGCACCTGGACTGTGACTCGGACGTACCCGCACCCGCGCCAGGCGGTCTTCGCCGCCTGGGCCGACCCAGCGGTCAAGGCGGCCTGGTTCGACCTGTCGGGCGATACGCCGTCGGAGTACCAGGGCGACTTCCGGGTGGGTGGCGTCGAGACCCTGAGGGTGACCGATTCCGAAGGCCGCCGCCTCACGTATGACGGGCAGTACCGCGACATCGTCGACGACCAGCGGATTGTCACGACCTACGAGATGGGCGTGGACGGGCGGATCACGTCCGTCTCGGTGGCCACCGTCGAGCTCAGTCCGGTGGATGCCGGCACACAGCTGACCTACACCGAGCAAGGTGCATTTCTCGACAAGCTCGACGATGCGGCCGCCCGCCGGTCCGGGCTGGACACCCAGCTGGAACGACTGGCCGGGGTCCTCGACCAACCGCACTGATCCCGACCGCTGCAAAGGAGCACTCAATGGCCGAACACGAAGCTCTTGCCGTCTTTCTCGGAGACTGGAGCGCCGAGGGCACCAGCTACGGCGGTGACGACCAGTCGCCCGGCAATCCGCACACCGGCGCGAGCCCCTGGCGGAGCATCCACACGGTGCGCTGGCACTCCGGCGAGTTCTTCGTCGTCGTCGACGAACGCGCCAATGGACCGTTCGACACCCTCGCGGTCATGGGGTGGGATCAGGAGCGGGGACGGTACTTCGCCCGCAGCATCGAGAACCACGGGTTCACCCGTGAGTACGAGCTCACCGTGCACGGTGGGACGTGGACGTACACCGGGGAACACGAGCGAGCCACCACCGTGTTCAGCGACGACGGTGCCACGCAGACCATCTCGTGGGAGTGGCGACCGCGGGGCGACTGGCTGCCGCTGTGCGACCGCGTCGCCACGCGCATATGAGCCACTGTCGGGGTCCCGGAGTGGAGCGGAGAACTTCGTGGGGTGACTTAGGGTCGCACCAGCAGGGCACCCGTCGCGGTGAGGCCGCGCCGCATCGGGAGGTCTCCGGTCTGAGAAGCGTCAGTAGAGCTTCTCGCCGCGGCCGGCGCGGTGCCGTCCTCGCTTTTCGCTCTT
>DATLQE010000280.1:0-6587 GCA_035535335.1 Lapillicoccus sp.
CGGTCCACGGAACCGGCCACCGGGGCGTACGAGGGCAACGGTTCGTAGCGCCTCGGTTCCGGGGTCACACGCGCTCCTTGACGCCCTCGCACGGCGAGGTATTGGCCGCAACGCCAAAGGTAACGGTGCGGCACCAGAGCAACCATCTTGGGCTCGGCGCCCTTTCCCCGGTTCTGCATGCGGCCATACACTGCGCTCACGTGCGCGAGGGCGTTTGGCAATCACGTCGCGGGGGAGGCGCCCTCCCGGCCAGTCGGATCGACGAGAATCGGATCGACAAGGAAGAAGAGCCGATGGACGCCAGGCAGCAACCAACGACCGTGGTGTCCCGCAGGACGCTGCTCCAGTACTCGCTCGGCACGGCGGCCGTCGCCTCCATGGCCGCCGCGTGCAGTGCCAGCACCAGCGGCGGTGGTGGCGCGGGCGGTGGGGAAGGCGGCTCCCTGACGTTCATGGCCACGCAGTTCAACCCGGTCGAGGAACGGCAGAAGTACGAAGCGGTGCTCAAGCAGTATGCGCCGGGAGTCGCCTTCAACCCGGTGGACCAGGCCGTCTTCTCGACCACGATCAAGTCCCAGGTGGCCGCCGGCAAGGTCCAGATCCACTTCGTCGGCGGGCTGCACGGCGACCTGGCTCCCTTCTCGGACCAGCTGGAGGATCTGTCCTCGCTCGCCGCGGAGCTCCAGGACAAGGGCTACGCCAAAGACCTCCTCGACCTGGCCAAGCTCGGCGGGACGCAGACCAAGTACATCCCGTGGATCCAGGCGTCCTACGTCGTGGCGGTCAACAAGAAGGCGCTGCAGTGGCTTCCTTCCGGGGCCGACGTCAACAACCTGACCTACGACCAGTACCTCGCCTGGGCCAAGGCCGCCAAGGAAGGCAGCGGCGGCAAGGCCGTCTTCGGTATACCCGCGGGGCCGAAGGGGTTGCACCACCGTTTCTACCAGGGGTTCCTGCTCCCGAGCTTCACCGGCGGTCAGATCACGACCTTCATGAACGCCGATGCGGTCACCGCGTGGACCTACATGAAGAACCTCTGGCAGTACATGAATCCCGCGTCGACGAACTACGACTTCATGCAGGAGCCGCTGGCGCGCGGCGAGGTTCTCGTCGCATGGGACCACGTCGCTCGTCTCGTCGGCGCCGTGGGTGACAAGCCGGACGACTGGACCATGGTGGCGGCGCCCTCGGGCCCCAAGGGCCTCGGGTACCTGCTCGTGGTCGGCGGCATGGCCATCCCGAAGGGCGCCCCGGATCGCGACAAGACGATCGCCGCCATCAAGAGCCTGTCGACTCCCGAGGCGCAGAACGCGACGCTCAAATCCAACGCCTTCTTCCCGACCGTGAAGGCCGATCCGCCCAGCGACCTGCCACCGGCGATCCAGATGGAGGCCAAGGCGGTCGCCGCGCAGCAGAGCGCTGAGAATGCCATCCTCGCCCTGCCGCCGGTCGGCCTGGGCGCCAAGGACGGCGAGGTCGGCCAGCTCTACAAGAACTGCTTCCAGGAGATCTGCCTCAACGGCAAGGACGTTCAGGCCACGCTGCAAGCGCAGGGCCAGCAGCTGAACGCGATCCTCGCCGACCTGAAGGTGCCGTGTTGGCCGCCTGACCCGGTCCAGCCTGGTCAGGTCTGCAAGGCCATGTGATGACCGCCGCCCCGGCCAGCACCGTCGCACCGCCGCCAGCGATGCCGACCAGGGCACGCCGCCGGCGCACCCCGGCACTGTGGCTGATCGCCCCGTCGATCGTGTTCATGACGTTGATGTTCGCCTACCCGATGCTGGTCGGGATCGGCGAGGCCTTCACGGGGCCTGACGGGTTTACTCTCGAGCACATCCAGCGGATGGTGGCCGATCCCTACTTCTGGCCGGCGGTCCGCAACACCGCGCTGCTCATCGTCGTGCTGATCCCCCTACAGTTCGTCCTGGCGTTGACGATGGCGCTGATGCTGAGAGCCAAGCCCCGGTTCTCAGGGCTGTACTTCTTCCTCTGGGCAGTCCCGCTGGCGGTGAGCGATCTCGCTGCCGGCCTGGTGTGGCTGGCCGTGTTCACCGACCAGGGCTACCTCAACAGCGTCCTCGCCGACCTGCACCTACCGACCTTCTCGTGGCTGAACTACCAGAACTACGGAACGATGTTCCTCACGGTGGTCATCGCCGAGCTGTGGCGAGCGACCGCACTGGTGTTCGTGATCCTCGTAGCCGGCCTGCAGAGCATCCCCAAGGACTATGAAGAGGCTGCGGCGGTCTTCGGAGCCGGAACCTGGGCCAGGCTGCGATACGTCACCCTTCCACTGCTCCGACCGAGCCTGCAGGTGGCTCTCATCCTGCGCACGATCCTTGCGTTCCAGACCTTCGCGGTAGCCCAAGCCCTCACCGGTCAGAACTTTCCGCTCATCGTCGGCGAGACCTACCGCTGGAGTACGGCGCTGCAGAACCCCAACGTGGCCTCGGCCATCGCCCTGGTCGTCATGCTGGCCTCGATGATCACGGCGGTGTTCTACCTGCGGCTCCTGCGCGACCAGTCGGAGGCGAAGACATGACGACGGCGACGACCCGGCCGGAGCAGGCGGGAGCGGCGCGCCCCCAGCTGACGACACCAGAGCCCGACCACGGCCCGCAGCGCAAGCGCAAGCGCGACCGAGTGTGGCTGCAGGTGGTATGCATTGCGATCACGCTGTTCATGGCCGTTCCTATCTACCTGATCGCCTTGGCGGCCTTCAGCACCCGAGCGTCCCTCAACGAGTTTCCCCTCGACCTGCTCCCGACCAACTTCTCCACAGAGACCATCTCGGTCTTCATGCAGTCGACCGGCGTGATTCCCGGAGTGATCAACTCCATCCAGGTGGGCCTGGCGACACTGGTGTTGTCGTTCATCATCGGGATCCCGGCGGGGTATGCGGTGGCTCGCTTCGCGTTCCGCGGCCGTGAGCCGTACCAGTTGTTCATGCTCTTCACCAGAGCCCTCCCGATCGTCGTCCTGTCCGTCCCTCTGGCCAGCCTGTTCCTCAACGTCGGGCTCTACGACTCGGTCCTTGCCGTGACGCTGTTGCACTCGGCCTTGGCGCTTCCGACGGCGATCCTCATCACCGCCAGCATCTTCGTGGGCGTTCCTGCGGACGTCGAGGAAGCCGCGCGCATCTTCGGGTGCACACCCTTCCAGGCCTTCCGGAAGGTCGTGCTGCCGATGGCCATACCGGGGATCGCCGCGGCGTCGATCTTCACCTTCGTCATGTCGTGGAACGAGGTCCTCGGCGCGGCCATCCTCACGCTGAGTCACCGGACACTGCCGGCCCAGGTGCTGTCGTCCCTGTCGGACTCGCCCCTCGCCTACCGGTTCGCGGGCGGATTCGTCCTGGTGGTGCCCGCTCTCGTATTCATCTTCTTCATGCGCAAGTACCTCACCAACATGTGGGGGTCGACGATCCGATGACGATCCAGATGACGATCCAGACAGGCACCCGACATGGCTGACATCCACATCTCGCATCTCGTCAAGGTCTACCCCGGTACGACCGAGCCGGCCACGGACGACGTCTCACTCGACATCCACGACGGCGAGTTCATGGTCCTGCTCGGCCCTTCCGGGTGCGGCAAGACCACCCTCCTGCGGATGGTCGCCGGTCTGGAGCTGCCCGACTCTGGATCGGTCGCCATCGGCGGTCGTGACATCACCTACCTCCCCCCTCAGTCGCGCAACCTGTCCATGGTCTTCCAGTCGTATGCCGTCTTCCCGCACCGTCGGGTGCGCGACAACATCGCCTTCGGCCTGGTCATGAACAAGATGCCCAGGGCGGAGATCAAGAAGAAGGTCGACAGGGCGGCCGACATCCTCCGCCTCGAGCCGTACCTCGACCGCTACCCGGCCCAGCTCTCCGGTGGTCAGCGGCAACGGGTCGCGGTGGCGCGAGCCATCGTCATGGACTCCGACGTCCTCCTCATGGACGAGCCATTGTCGAACCTCGACGCGTTGCTGCGCCTGGACTTCCGGGCCGAGCTGAAGAAGATCGTCCAGGACATCGGTACTACCACCGTCTACGTCACCCACGACCAGGTCGAAGCGCTGTCGCTGTCGGACCGCGTGGCCGTCATGCGCAAGGGCGAGATCGTGCAGCTGGGTGATCCGATCGACGTCTACGACGATCCGGTCGACACCTTCGTCGGAGGCTTCCTCGGCTCGCCTCCGATGAACTTCCTCGACGCCGAGGCGACGGCGGACGGCAACCTCCGAGTCGGCGAGCAGCAGATTCGCGGACCCGAGCACCTTCGTTCCGCCGATGGCCGAGGAACGACGCAGGGGCAGGTCAGCCTGGGCGTGCGGGCGGAGAACATCGAGGTGCTCCGCGACGAGCGACCGGCCGAGGCGCTCAGGGCGACGGTCCAGGTCGTCGAACCGCTCGGCGCGGCGACGCTGCTCACCGTCGACGTCGACGGTCAGGTGCTCAAGGCCCAGACGCCGCCCACGGTGCGCTCGGAGCCGCATCAGGAGGTGTGGTTGCGCGTGGCGCCGGAGGCGATGCGCATCTACGACAAGGAGACCGGGCTCGCGCTGATCTCGGACCTGCGCCCGGGAGACACCGGTGGGGAGCGCCCATCCACGAACGCTGTCGCGGACGGGTCCCCCGAGAGAACCGCGCCGCAGGCCGACGTCCCCGCTGACGCTCCGTCCTAGGAGCGGTCCGCGTGGCGGAGGGGCATACGCCTGAGTTACAGGCGCCCAGCGACCCCCAGCTGTTGCGCGAGCGAGCGGAGGCGGTGCTGCGCGACAACGACCTCGGGACGATGATCACCGCAGCGCCCCGCCTCTATCCGCACATGTGGAGCTGGGACGCCGCCTTCGTGGCAATGGGGCTGAGCCGGCTGTCGGTCTCCCGTGCGGTCCAGGAGATGCGGACCCTCGTCGAGGCCCAGTGGGACTCGGGGATGATCCCGCACATCGTCTTCTCGGACACTCCCGGCTACTTCCCGGACGTGCGTCGATGGGGCACGCTCGGAGCGTCGCCGGACGGCGTCCTCAGCAGTGGAATCTGCCAACCGCCAGTCCACGCGATCGCGCTGCGCTTTCTCGTCGACGCGGCCCGCGAGGTCGGAGGCGAGGTGCAAGACGATGCCGAGGGGTTCCTCCGCAACACCTTCGACCGATGGGTCAGGTGGCACCGCTGGCTGGCTACCGCCAGGGATCCCGGTCGCGTCGGGCTGCTCGAGATCCATCACGGCTGGGAGTCCGGGATGGACAACTCGCCGCGATTCGACGGGCCTTATGCGCGGGTGGCACCAGGCGATCTCGAGCCGTACGAACGCACCGATCTCAAGCACGCCGACGCATCCGAGCGGCCGAGCCAGCAGGAGTACGACCGCTACCTCTGGCTGGTCCAGCAGATGGCCGAGGTCGGCTTCGACGACGACCGAGTCCAACAGGTCGTCGACTTCCGGGTCCAGGACGTGTTCATGTCCGCCATCATGTCCATCGCGTGCGACGTCCTCGGCGGGCTCGCTGACGAGCTGGGCCGCGACGACGACGCGAGGGAGCAACGCGACCTGGCGAGGCGCTTCGCCGACGGAGTGGCCTCCACGGTCGACCCGGGCACCGGCCTGGCCCGGGACTACGACGTCCGGGCCGGCGAATGGGTTGCGACGGAGACCATCGCCGGCTTCGCTTCGCTGCTCTGCTCCGGCGACGCCGCCGTCCGGCGCCGACAGTGGGAGATCCTGCGGGGGGAGCGGTGGTTGGCGCATCCCGCCCTGCGGTTCGCCCTCATTCCGTCGACGTCCCCCGCGTCCGAGGACTACCGCCCCCGCACCTACTGGAGAGGCCCGGTGTGGCCGGTGATGAACTGGTTCATGGCATGGGCCTGCGCGACGCGTGGTGAGCAGCAGGCCTACGAGGAGCTTCGCCAGCAATCCCTCGCCCAGCTGTCCGACCTTCGCTTCGGTGAGTACTACGAGCCGTCCACGGGAGAGCCCCTCGGCAGCCAGAACCAGTCGTGGACCGCCGCTGTTGCGTTGCTGTGGCTGGATCGGCGCTGACGGCCGTCGTCACCCGGACGCCGAGTCCGTCGGACCAGCGCGGAAGTTCAGCACCACCTGGAGGGCCTCGGCGGGCTGCATGTCGAGAAGACGGTATGCGGTTGCTGCCTGTTCAACGGGTACCACGTGCGTCACGAGCCGCTTGACGTCGAGTCCGCCGGTGGTGACGAGCTCCAGCACGGCACGGTGCAGCCGGGCCCGGTCCCAGCGGTTCGAGACCGCCGTGGGCACGCCTCCGATCTGAGCGGCGACGATGCTGACGCGGTTGTGGTGGAACTCCTCGCCCAGGTCCAGTCCGGTGGCCGACCCTTGGTAGAACCCCGCTGCGACGACGCGTCCACCAGGCTGGACCGACCGGATCGCTTGGTGCAGCGCGGGATACGCCCCACTGATCTCGATGGCCGCGTCCGCTCCCGCTCCGGTGAGCCTGCGAACCTCTACCGCGACGTCGGTTCGTGACGTGGGGTCCAAGGCATGGGCGGCGCCGAAGTGGGTGGCGGCGGCGCGGCGTCGCGCGAAGCCGTCCACCGCGATGACGGCAGCGCCGCTGAGCACGGCGAG
>DATLQE010000281.1:0-8595 GCA_035535335.1 Lapillicoccus sp.
CCGAAGATCCGGTCGACTCCGAGGGACGCCGCCGATCCCTCCTCGAACCGCGGCCCACCGACGACGAGCAGCGGGACCTCGCCGGCCGGGTACGCCTCGCGGAAGGCTGCCGACATCGCCGACGTGTTGTGGAGGTGCGCGTCCCTCTGGGTGACCACCTGGCTGACCAGCACCGCGTCGGCGCGTTCCGCCCGTGCCCGCGCGACCAGCTCCGGCACCAGCACCTGCGCCCCGAGGTTCACCACACGGATCTCCCGGTAGTACTCCAAACCCTTCTCCCCGGCGAACCCCTTGAGACTGAGGATCGCGTCGATCCCGACGGTGTGCGCGTCCGTCCCGATGCAGGCACCGACGACGACCAGCTTGCGGCGCAGGGTCCGCTTGATCGCCAGGTTGACCTCCTTCGCCGTGAGCAGCGGGTACTCCCGCTCGACCACCGTCACGTCGCGCAGGTCGACGAGGTGGCTGACCGACCCGTAGACGACGAAGAAGGTGTAGTCCGGCCCCATCGCCTTGGCGTGCACCAGCAGGGCCGGCTCCATCCCCATCTTCTTGGCCAGCTGCAGCGCGGCGCCCTCGGCGCGCTTGTCGCACGGTAACGGCAGGGTGAAGGACACCTGGACCATGCCGTCACCGGTCGTGTCGCCGTAGGGCCGAACGAGGGTATGCGTGTCGCTCATGTGGACCGCCCCTCCTCCAGCAGCGTCACCGCCGGGTTGTCGTACCCCTCGGCCTTCTCCAGCACGCCCTCCAGCCCCTTGCCGCGGTCGGCCGGACGCCGCATGAGTCCGAACGTCCCGTCGCCGATCGCGTCCAAGAGCCCGTCGTCGACGATCCGCTCGAGCAGCTGCACCGACTCGCCCAGCACCTCGCGGGCCCGGGTCTGGATGAACCCGTCCCGCGGCGGGTGGAAGTCCTCGGTGAGGCCGCCGGCCGCGGTGAGCACGTAACGGGCGTTCTGGAGCGCGAGGTCGCGGTCGGACAGGAACGGCGTGACCACCGCCTCGGTCATCATCCCGACCAGGAGGATCCCCTGCCCCGTCATGGCGCCGACGAGGTTGAAGAACCCGTCAAGGAGGTAGCCGCGGAACACGTCGCCGGTCATGTGCTTGGTCGGTGGCATCCACTTCAACGGCGCGTCCGGAAAGAGCGTCCGCGCCAGCAGCGCATGAGCGAGCTCGAGGCGGAACGAGTCGGGCAGATCCGGGTTGATCTCGAAGGCGTGCCCGAGCCCGAGCTGCCAGTCCTGGAGGCCGGCCTCCTTGGCGAAGTACTCGTTGAGCAACTGGCTCACCGTGACGGTGTGCGCCGCGTCGACGGCATCGGCCGTGGTCAGGTAGTTGTCCTCGCCGGTGTTGATGATGATGCCCGCCCGCGCATGGATCTGCCGCGAGAACCGTTGGTCCACAAAGGTTCGCACCGGGTTGATGTCCCGAAAGAGGATTCCGTACATCGAGTCGTTGAGCATCATGTCGAGTCGCTCGAGGCCGGCCAGGGTGGCGATCTCCGGCATGCAGAGGCCGCTGGCATAGTTGGTCAGTCGGACGTACCGGCCCACCTCTTTGCTCGTCTCGTCGAGGGCCGCCCGCATTCGCCGGAAGTTCTCCTGGGTGGCGTAGGTCCCCGCATACCCTTCGTGGGTGGCGCCCTCCGGCACGTAGTCGAGCAGCGACTGTCCGGTGGACCGGATGACGGCGATGACGTCGGCTCCCTCGCGGGCCGCGGCCTGCGCCTGGGGGATGTCCTCGTCGATGTCGCCCGTGGCGACGATGAGGTAGATCCACGGGCGCTGCTTCGGGTCGCCGAGCCGGCGGACCAGCCGCTCCCGGGCCGCTCGCTGCCGGTCGACCGTCCGAATCCCCGTGGCGACGGCCGCTCGCGCCGCCCGCCGCGAACGCGTCAGCTCCGGACCGGTCGGGAGGCGGAACGAGATCGAGTCCGAGGCCGCCTTCTGCGCCAGGGTGAGCAAATCCTCGGCCTCGCCCCGCCGCAGCGCGTCCCAGACCGGCGTCGTGACGCCGCACTCCAGCCCGACCTGCCCACGGACGGCCTCGACGAGGTGGTTGACCCACGGGACCCGCTCGTGATCGGCCCCCGACAACCCCGCGAGGCGCAGCGTGGCCCGCTCGACCGAGACGGTGGTATGCCGCTGGGCCAGTCGCACCACCGGCCGACCCGCC
The DNA here is from genome assembly GCA_035535335.1 of Lapillicoccus sp. Taxonomy (GTDB): domain Bacteria; phylum Actinomycetota; class Actinomycetes; order Actinomycetales; family Dermatophilaceae; genus Lapillicoccus. Next base: position 2,181 of record DATLQE010000281.1, read on the forward strand.
TGCCGGGCCAAGGACCGCGCCCGCCGGACCACCAACGGGTCCAGCTCGAGGCGGGGACGGGTCGTCGTCGGCACGCGGCCAGAGTATCGGCTGCCGGACGTTGTGCGGCTCAGGACCCAGGTCAAGGGAAATCCTTTGGCCGAATCGACTATCTGACAAAGGATCTACGCCATGAAACGCTGGCGTCGTGCACCAGGTCATGATCCTCGTCGAGGGAGCGAGTGACCGGCGCGCCCTCGAGGAGGTGGCTCGCCTCCGGGGCGACGACCTGACCGGGATCACCGTCCAGGCGATGAGTGGCATCACCAACCTGGCTCGGCATCTCCTCGCCGTCCCTCATGGCGCGCGGGTGACGGGCCTGTACGACGTCGCGGAGCGGGCGTACGTCCGAGCCACTCTGGGCCGGCTCGGCCGGAAGGAGCCGTTCTTCGCCTGTGACCTGGACCTCGAGGACGAGCTCATTCGAGCCCTCGGCCCGCACCGCGTGCTGGACCTCATCGAGCAGGTCGGCGACCGTGGACGGTGGGACGTCCTGCGCCACCAGCCGTTCCACCGCGAGCGGCCGAAGGTCGACGTCCTCCGCCGGTTCGTCGGCACGACCAGCGGGCGCAAGCTGAGGTACGCCGGCCTGCTGGCCGCCGCGCTGGATCCGGGCAAGGTACCAGCGCCGCTGGTGGCCGTGTTGGAGGAAGCGACCCGTGGGATCAGTGCGGAAGCAGGCTCAGGATCCCGGCCTGGTCACGCGCGGTCGGGCATCGTGGAGACCTGATGCCCACGACCCGGCCACGCGCAACCACGGTCGCGCTCGTGGGCGCCGCCCTCGTCGCCGCGCTCGCCGCAGCGTGCGTCTCTGCCGGGCCCGGCGGCTCGACCCCGACCGGATCCGCTCTTCCGACCCCGGAGACCACGACCGCATCGACCTCGAGCAGCTCCGGCGCTCCATCGACCCGAGACGCATCCGGCCAGTCGGACCTCGACCAGCGGCTGCGGGACGCCGCCTGGGCCAACGACCTCTCCGCGGCTCTAGATCTCATCACCCAGGGCGCGGACGTCAACGCCAAGGACGACACCCAGCAGAGCGCATACCTCGTGGCGACCAGTGAGGGATATCTCGACCTGCTGAACCTCACCCTCGCCCACGGTGCGGACGTCGCCAGCAGGGACAGCTTTAACGGCACCGGCCTGATCCGAGCCGGTGAGCGGGGGCATACCGGCGTGGTCGGCCGGCTGATCCGAGCGGGCGTCGAGGTCGACCACGTCAACCGGCTCGGCTGGACGGCCCTCCACGAGGCGATCATCCTGGGCAAGGGCACGCCGACCTACGACGACACCGTCCGCGTGCTCGTCGCCGGCGGTGCGGACGTGCGACTTTCGTCACGGCGGGACGGCGTGGCGCCTCTCGACTACGCCCGCAGCAAGGGGTATGCGCGTCAGGTGGCCTCCCTCGACAAGGCGCTGCGACAGGACGCTGCCGGTCCGGTCGACCAGGCGGAGGCCGACCGACGGCTCCTCGTCGCCGCCGCGGCCGGTGACGCGGACGGTGTCGCTCTCGCCCTCCGCGCCGGCGCCGACCAAGAGACGACCGACGACCGGCGCCGTACGCCGCTGCTGCTCACCGTGACCAACGACCGCGTCGACGTCGCCCGAGTCCTCGTCGCGCTCGGCGCGAACCCGAACGCGCTCGACGCCCAACATGACACCCCGTGGTTGGTCACCGGCGTCACGGGAAGCGTCCTGATGCTGGAGGCGCTGCTGCCGGCGCACCCGGACCTGGCCGTGCGCAACCGGTTCGGTGGTCTGTCGGTGATCCCGGCCAGCGAGCGCGGACATGTCGAGTACGTCGGCCGCGTCGTCCAGACCGGGATCGATGTCAATCACGTCAACGATCTCGGCTGGACCGCCCTGCTCGAGGCGGTGATCCTGGGAGACGGCGGACCTCGGCACCAGGAGATCGTGCGCATCCTCGTCGCGGCCGGTGCCGATCGGTCCATCGCCGACAAGAACGGCGTCAGCCCGTTGCAGCACGCCCAGCGCAAGGGTCACCGCGAGATCGCCGCCATCCTCTCGGCCTGATCGCTAGGTCCTGGGCGCCACCCGGCGCCGCTCGATGGCGTTCTCGATGATCCCGTCGATGAACAGCAGCAGGAGCGGCAACGCGCCCAACGCCGGGAACACCAGGACGGTGACGAGGATGACGGTCATGAGTATCGGGGTCGTCGAGCGGTAGGGGCGCTCGAGCCACTCCTTCACCTCCGGTCGGTCCTCGTGCAGCAGCTCCTGATGGCGGCGACCGCGCAATCCGAGCAGGTGCAACGAGATGGATGACAGAAGGAGCACGGCCACGTAGAGCGCGGTCGCACCGTGCGTGTAGTACTCCTGGTTGGTGATCAGCTCGGTGGTGAACGGGATCGACACCATCGTGAGCAGCCAGAGCATGTGCAGGACGAGGACGGTCGAGTCGTAGGTCGCGAAGAACTCCATGATCCGGTGGTGGTTCACCCACATCGACCAGATGACGAGGAAGCTGAGGATGAACCCCAAGATCGCGTAGCTGTTGTCGGTGAGGAGCTCCCACAGGGTCTGCTCATCGGCCGTGTCCCCGCCCAGGTCGACGAGCGGAAGCACGAGGAGCGTCATGGCGATGGCCACGGTCGCGTCGGAGAAGTTGACGATCCGGTCGAACCCCCGTTCGGTGCGCACCATCGAAGCGTGCCACGCCGCGCACGGTCAGATCACGCACCACCCGCACGGGCGGCAGAAGCCGTGCCGGTCCGCGGAAGTTACTCTGCGCGACATGGAGTACCGCCACCACGACCTCGTCGTCATCGGTACCGGCTCGGGCAACTCCGTCATCACCCCTGAGATGGATCACCTCGACATCGGTCTCGTCGAGCGCGGTGAGTTCGGCGGGACCTGCCTCAACGTCGGCTGCATCCCGACGAAGATGTTCGTGCTGCCGGCGGACCGGGTTGTCGAAGCGCGGACCGCTGACCGGCTCGGCGTCCACGTCGACGGCGTCCGGGCGGACTGGCCCGCCATCCGGGACCGGATCTTCGGGCGGATCGACGCCGTCGCCTCGGACGGCGAGGCCTACCGCGAGAAGGCCGAGAACATCACCGTCTACCGGGAGCAGGCCATGTTCACCGGACCGATGACCCTCGACACGGGGACGGGCGTCACCGTGACCGCGGACCGGTGGGTCATCGCCGCAGGAGGACGGCCTCGGCTCCTCGAGATCGACGGGCTCGACCGCGTCGACCCCGAGCGCGGCGTCCACACCAGCGACACCATCATGCGGATGGAGTCGCTGCCCGAGCGCGTCGTCATCATCGGGGGCGGGTACATCGCCGCGGAGTTCGCCCACATCCTCGACGGGCTGGGCGCTCGCGTCACCTGGGTGCACCGGGGCGAGCGGCTGCTCGAGCACGAGGACGAGGCGATCTCGCACGCCTACACGCGGATCGCCCGAGACCGCCACGACATCCGGCTCCGGACGACCGTCACCGGAGCCCAATACGACGGCGGCCGCTGGGCGCTGACCGCAGAGGCCGACGACGCCGCGCCCGTGCAGATCGAGGGCGATGTGGTGCTTCTCGCGGTGGGGCGGGCGATCAACACCGACCTCATCGACGCCCACGCCGCCGGGCTGCCGTGCCACGACGACGGCCGGCTCGTCGTCGACGCCTACCAGAAGACCCCGGTCGGCGGCGTCTTCGCGCTCGGCGACGTCTGCAGCGAGTGGCAGCTCAAGCACGTCGCCAACCATGAGATGCGAGTCGTCAAGCACAACCTGCTCCACCCGGAGAATCCGATGGAGAGCGACCACCGGTTCGTCCCGCATGCGGTGTTCACCCACCCGCAGATCGCCGGGTTCGGCAAGACCGAGCAGGAGCTGCGCGACGGGGGCGTCGGTTTCGTGAGCGGAGAGCAGCGGGTCGGCGACGTGGCGTACGGCTGGGCGCTGGAGGACACCACCGGCTTCTGCAAGGTCCTCGTGGACCCGCAGACGCGTCAGCTGTTGGGCGCCCACCTCATGGCCCCGGACGCGTCAAGCCTGATCCAGCCGCTCGTCCAGGCCGCGCACTTCGGTCAGCGGGCCGATGACGTGGCCAAGGGCCAGTACTGGATCCACCCGGCGCTCGCCGAAGTCGTCGAGAACGCTTTGCTGGAGCTGGAGTAGCCCTCGAGCGTGGTGACTCAGGGACGAACGACCACCGTCACGGTGATGGCCAAGGTGCCGCCCGGAACCGCCAGCTCGGTGTCGCACGTGCTCGTCGGCTGATTGGCCAGGGCATGCCCGCCACCCTTGACGGAAGTGTCGGTGACCGCCTGTCCCCCCGTCGGCGTGAACGTGTGGACGAAGGCGACCGGGATCACGTGGCCGTCGCCTCCCTCGACGATCTGGCCCGCCCCCCAGGTGTCCGGGGCGTTGTTGCTCGGCACCCGAAGCAGCAACGTCGCACCTTCGCAGGTGAAGGGAACGTAAGCCGTCGAGGCGTGTGCGGCCGTCGTCGTCCCGATCCCAGCTGCGAGAGCGAGAGCGGTGGCGGCGACAGCGCGGCGTGAGTGGAATCGCATGAAGAGCTCCTCAGCTAGTCACGGACCGGTCCCCCAGTGATCCGGGTCCCACTGTCTCGCCCGCCGGTTCGCCTCGTCCGCGGAACGCCGAAAAGTCCGAACCCAGAGTTCTGGCGGGTCAAACGCGCCGAGCCTCGAAGAGCTGCCGGACGGCCGGTATGCGACGGAGCAGGTCGAGCGCGTAGTCGGCGTGTCCGGGCACGTATCCGTTACCGACGAGCATGGTGACGTCCGCGGCCAGGCCTTCAGCGCCCAGCGCGGCCGCGGCGAAGTTGGTGGCCATGGAGAAGAAGATGACGGTGCCGCCGTCGGCGGTCGCGAGGATGGCGGGCTGTTCGCACCCGGAGACGTCGACGCAGACCACCGTGACGTCAGCCGGGCCGCCCGCAGCCCGGACCGCGTCGGCCAAGCCCAACGGGTCCCGAGCGTCGGCCACCAGCACCTGATCCGCCAGACCGGTGGCCCGGAGGGTGGCCGCCTCTGAGTTGTTCGGGACCACTCCGATCAGCCGACCGGCGCCGGCGTCGCGCGCGGCGGCGAGAGACAGCGAGCCGGACTTGCCGGCGGCGCCCAGCACACAGACCATCGGCCCGCTCGGTGAAGGATCGGTCCCCTCGTGGGGGGCCCGATCCTTCACCGATCGCAGTACTCGAGCGACGAGCGCCGGCGCGCCGCAGACGTCCATGACCATCAGGGCCAGCTGAACGTCGAGGTCGTCGGGCAGGACCGCCGCGATCGACCGGCCGAAGAGGATCGCGTGGCCCTCCGCCGGCACCTGCTCACCGCGGCCGTCCCACCGCGCGAGCCCGTCGGTGATCGCCAGCGGCGTCAGCGAGAGGGACACCAGCGTCGTGACCCGGTCACCCACTTGCAGCCGCAATGAGCTGTCCGGTCCGACCTCGTCGACCGTCCCGACGAGCATGCCGCCCGACCCGGTCACCGGGTTCTGCATCTTGCCCCGGGTCGCGATGATGTCGAGAACCTCCGCACGAATAGCCGCACCGTCACCGGGGTGCTTCTCGGCCAGCTGGCGGTAGGACGCGGCGTCCAGGTTGAGGGTCTCGACGGCGATGCGGACCTCGTCGGGCCAGATCGCCGGTGACGCGTCGAGGCGGCGGGCCGCCTGGGGAAGCACCTCCTCGACGTCGAGGACTCGATGCAGCCCGAGTGGCGAGTGGACGGAGGGAGCCACAGATTCTCCTGTTCGAATTAAGACACGCCGAAGGATCTCCGGTGTCAGGTCGTACGGCAAGGACGTTCTCCCGTATCCTTCCACCGTGACCGCCGCGATGATGCTGCCCGAGCAGCCCTACGCCTACCGGCAGCGCGAGCTGGTCGAGCCGGACTGGACGCGGCTCCCCGGCTGGGCGCACATCGGCCCATCGGAGTGGGCCGATGTGCAGTGGCAGCGGGCGCACTGCGTCAAGAACGTGCGCCAGTTGCACGACGTCATGGGCGACCTCCTCACCGAGGACTTCTACGCCGACCTCGAGCGCGACCAGGCGGAGCGCGCCACGATGTCGATGCTGCTCCCGCCGCAGATGCTGAACACCATGGTGCCGTCCGTCACCGACCCGGTGCCAGGGGCCGGCGCCGCATACACGGCCGCCTTCTACGCCGACCCGGTTCGGCGCTACATGCTGCCGGTGTTCTCCGACCGCCGGACCGACTGGCCCTCCCACCCGAACGCGACGCGCGACAGCCTCCACGAGCACGACATGTGGGTGGCCGAGGGACTGACCCACCGGTACCCCACCAAGGTGCTGGCCGAGCTGCTGCCGACCTGCCCGCAGTACTGCGGCCACTGCACCCGCATGGACCTCGTCGGCAACTCGAC
>DATLQE010000282.1:0-8386 GCA_035535335.1 Lapillicoccus sp.
AACCACTGGTCGCATGCTGGAGTCAGAGCAGCCAAGGGAACGAGGACCGATGCCCATCGAGTGGATGCCGCGCTCGCGGAGCGAGGAGGACGGCTGGCGAGACGTGCGTGGAAACCCCGCGGTGCCATCGGCCGTGCCCGAGTCGCGGGCGGGCGTCGACGGGGTTCAGGTGCCGGTGCTCGAACAGCCATGGCGGCTTCCCCGGATCCCCCGGCTCCGGGCGCGATACCTGGTCGTCGTGCTGCGGGTGGTCCTGGTCCTGCTCATCGCCGCGGTGTACCTCGGGATCGCGGCCGTGCACCTGCTCATGACGTCCTGGGTGGCCCGCCTGATGCTGGCGTTCCTCGTCTCGGTCGCCCTCTATCGGTCGTGTCGTCTTCGTCGCCGCCACCGCCCGGCGGACCTCTTCCTCAACTCGCAGGGGTTGCACGTCGAGGGGCTGTTCGTGCCGTGGTACCAGGTCGAGGAGGTCGTTCGGTTCAACTTCCTCGCGCCGATGGACCGGTCGCACTCTCCGGCGCGCAACTTCGTGGCGGTGCGCGTCCGGGACTTCGTGGGCGTCGACGGCCTCGCTCCGGTCCGGGCAGGGCTGGCCAACCTGACCCGGCGGCACCTGCTCGTCCTCGCGGAGGCGAGCGAGCTGCGCCACCCCTCCGCCTTGGCCGCAGCCCTCGAGGAGCTCGTGGCGAACCCCGAGTCGCGGTCCGTGCTGCCGACCCGTGACGGCCGCCGGATGGTGGACGAGGGACCGCCCGGGGCCGCCCGACGGTCCCCATAGACTGACGAACCATGTCCCTCACCCGCGACGACGTCGCGCACCTCGCGTCGCTGGCCCGGATCGACCTCAGCGAGGCGGAGCTGGACCGCATGCTCGGCGAGCTGACGGTCATCCTCGACTCGGTCGCCGTCGTCCAGCAGGCGCCGACCGACGGCGTGGAGCCGATGTCCCATCCGCTGCCCCTCACCAACGTCACCCGGCCGGACGTCGTTCGACCCAGCCTGACCGCGGAGCAAGCCCTCGCCGGCGCGCCCGTCGAGGAGCAGCAACGGTTCTCTGTCCCGCGGATCCTCGCCGAAGACTGACCGACCTCCCCGGTATGCGTCGCGGCGGCACGGATCGCCACTGCCGGACGCATACCTCCCCATCGCACGAGGGTTGAGAACACACGTGACCACCGATCTGACCAGGCTCGCCGCCGCCGAGATGGCGCGCCTGCTCGCCGCCAGAGAGGTCAGCTCCGTCGAGCTGACCCGTGCCCACCTCGACCGGACCGCCGACGTCGACGACGAGGTCCACGCCTACCTCTGCCTCGACGTCGAGGGCGCCCTGCGGACGGCGGCCGAGGTCGACCAGCGCCGGATCGCGGGCGAGAGCGTGCACCTGCTGGCCGGCGTCCCGATCGCGGTCAAGGACGTCCTGGCCACTCGCGGGCTCCCCACCACCTGCGGCAGCCGGATCCTCGAGGGCTGGATCCCGCCGTACGACGCGACGCTCGTCGGCCGCCTGCGGACGGCGGCGATGCCGATCCTCGGCAAGACCAACATGGACGAGTTCGCCATGGGCTCCTCGACCGAGCACTCCGCGTGGGGGCCCAGCCACAATCCCTGGGACCTGACCCGGATCCCGGGCGGGTCGGGCGGCGGGTCGTCCAGCGCCGTCGCCTCGTTCCAGGCGCCGTTCGCGATCGGCACGGACACCGGCGGCTCGATCCGCCAGCCGGCGGCGGTGACCGGGACGGTGGGGGTCAAGCCGACCTACGGTGGGGTGTCGCGCTATGGGTTGGTGGCGTTGGCGTCCAGCCTCGACCAGGCGGGACCCTGCACCCGGTCGGTCCTCGACGCGGCGCTGCTGCACGCCGTCATCGGCGGCCACGACCCGATGGACTCCACGTCGATCGACGCGCCCGTCCCGCCGGTCGTCGACGCCGCCCAGCGCGCGTCGGTGGAGGGGATGACCGTCGGCGTGGTCCGGCAGCTCGGCGGCGAGGGATACCAGGCGGGAGTGCGCGAGCGGTTCGACGAGTCGGTGCAGCTGCTGGTCGACCTCGGCGCGAAGGTGGTCGAGGTCGACTGCCCGAGCTTCGACTACGCGCTGGCGACCTACTACCTCATCCTTCCGAGCGAGGCATCGAGCAACCTGGCCAAGTTCGACGGGATGCGCTACGGGCTGCGGGTCCTGCCGTCCGGCGTGGCCGACCCCGACGCCGAACAGGTCATGGCCGCGACCCGCGACGCCGGATTCGGGCCGGAGGTCAAGCGGCGCATCATCCTCGGCACGTATGCGTTGTCCTCCGGCTACTACGACGCCTATTACGGCCAGGCGCAGAAGGTCCGCCGGCTCATCGCCGAGGACTTCGCCCGCGCGTTCCAGGTGGCCGACGTCCTCGTGTCGCCGACCGCGCCGACGACGGCGTTCCCCATCGGCGAGAAGCTCGATGACCCGCTGGCCATGTACCTCAACGACGTCGCCACCATCCCCGCGAACCTCGCCGGCGTGCCGGGGATGTCGATCCCGTCCGGGCTGGCGTCCGAGGACGGGCTGCCGACCGGCATCCAGTTCCTCGCTCCGGCGACCGAGGACGACCGTCTGTACGCCGCGGGGGCGGCCTTGGAGGCCGCGCTTCTCGACCGGTGGGGCGGCCCGTTGCTCGACCGTGCGCCCGAGCTGCCGAAGGGAGCCTGAGATGACGGTCACCGCGATGGTGCTGCCGTACGAGGCCGCGCTCGCCGCCTACGACTCGGTGCTCGGGCTGGAGGTGCACGTCGAGCTCAACACCGCGACGAAGATGTTCTGCGGCTGCGCGACGACGTTCGGGGCCGAGCCGAACACGCAGGTATGCCCGGTGTGCCTTGGCCTGCCCGGTGCGCTGCCGGTGGTCAACGAGGTCGGCGTCGAGTCGGCGATCCGGATCGGGTTGGCGCTGAACTGCACGATCGCGCCGTGGTCCCGGTTCGCGAGGAAGAACTACTTCTACCCGGACATGCCGAAGAACTTCCAGACGTCGCAGTACGACGAGCCGATCGCCTCCGACGGCTGGCTCGACGTCGAGCTCTCGGACGGGTCGATCTATCGGGTCCTGATCGAGCGAGCCCACATGGAGGAAGACACCGGCAAGTCGTTGCACGTCGGTGGCGCGACCGGTCGCATCCACGGGGCCGACCACTCCCTGGTCGACTACAACCGGGCCGGCATCCCGCTCATCGAGATCGTCACCAAGCCCATGACCGGCGTGGGGGAGCGGGCGCCGGAGATCGCCCGGGCGTACGTCATGGCCTTGCGCGACCTGCTCCGCGCGCTCGACGTGTCGGACGTGCGGATGGAGCAGGGGTCACTGCGCTGCGACGCCAACGTGTCGCTGCGGCCCAAGCTCGACGACGACCAGGAGACGGTTCCGCTCGGGACCCGCACGGAGACCAAGAACGTGAACTCGTTCCGGTCCGTCGAGCGCGCGGTGCGGTACGAGATCATGCGACAGGCGGCCGTGCTGCACGACGGTGGCCGGGTGATCCAGGAGACGCGGCACTGGCACGAGGACACCGGCGTGACGACGTCCGGGCGCGAGAAGAGCGACGCCATGGACTACCGGTACTTCCCGGAGCCCGACCTCGTGCCCGTCGCCCCGTCGTCGGAGTTCGTGGCCGCGCTTCGTCAGACGCTGCCCGAGCCGCCGGGGGAGCGGCGCAAGCGGCTGCAGACGGCGTGGGGGTACACCGACCTCGAGATGCGGGACGTGGTCAACGCCGGCGCTGTCGAGCTCATCGAGGCGACGGTGGCCGCCGGAGCGACGGCGGCCGGGGCGCGCAAGTGGTGGAGCGGCGAGGTGGCCCGGCGGGCCAACGCCGAGGGCGTCGACGTGGGGGAGTACGCGTCGGCGAGCGGGCTCACCCCCGCGCACGTGGCGGAGCTCGACCAGCTGGTCACCTCCGGGCGGCTGAACGACCCGATGGCGCGTCAGGTGCTGGAGGGCGTCCTGGCCGGCCAGGGCTCGCCCACCGCGGTGGCCGACGCCCTCGGGCTGCAGCTGGTCCAGGACGACTCGGCACTGGAAGCGGCTGTCGACGCGGCGATCGCCGCGAACCCCGACGTCACGGAGAAGGTTCGGGGCGGCAAGGTCCAGGCCGCCGGGGCCCTGATCGGTCAGGTCATGAAGCAGATGAAGGGTCAGGCCGACGCCGCCAAGGTCCGCGAGCTGATCCTGGCCAAGCTGACGTCCTGACCGCGGCACCGGAAGGCGGAAGCCTGGCGGGCTAGCGCTTGCCACCGCCGAGGAGGCCGCCGAGGACGCCGCCCAAGAGGTCGCCGATCCCACCCTGGCCGCTCGGCGTACCGGGCTGCGTCTGCGACCCTCCACCACCGCCGAGGACCTGACCGAGGATGTCGCCGATCCCACCGCCCTGAGCGCCGGCGCCGCTGCCGGTACCCGCCGCGCCGCCACCGAGCACCGATCCGAGCACGTCGCCCAGACCACCGGCCCCTGCTCCACCCGAGCCACCGAGCATCCCGCCGAGCCCGCCGAGCCCACCCATCGGGTCATCGGTCGCCGCCGCACTCGTCGAGCCGGCACCCGCACCCTGCAGCTTCTTGGCGAGGTACGCCATGACGATCGGCGCGAGGATCGGCAACAGCTTCTGGATGAGGCCGCCCCCCGCGCCGGGTGTGGCCCCGCCGAGGCGCGCCACGACATCGGACGTCTGGTCTCCGAAGACGTTCTGGACGATCCGCTGCCCGTCCTGGGTGTCGATCTGGTCGAGATCGGCGCCGAGTGCGGACGTGTCGTGGTCGGCCACCGCACTCGTCAGTGACGCGGCTCCGGCCGGATCGGCCGCGTTGGCCTGCATCCCTCCCAGCAGCGCCGGGATGGCCGTCCGCGTCGCCTGCTCCGCCTCGCTCTGGTCGACGCCGAGGGCGGCGGCCACCTGGTCCATCGGCACCTGGTTGAGGATCTCGTCGATCTCCGACATCTGGCATACCCTTCGTCGCCCGAGCGCGGCCCGCGTTGGCCGGCCCTGCCAGCCTAGAACCGCTCAGCCGGTCAGTGACTGCGGCAGCTTGACGATGCGGTCGTCGCCGTCGCGCGCCTGGCCGCGGGCGGTGTTGTTCGTGATGACCCAGACGTTTCCGTCCGGCCCGACGAAGACGTCTCGCAGCCGCCCATATTGGCCGTCCAGCAGCCGCTGCGGTTCACCAGTGCTTCCGTCCGCGTTCACCGGGATCTTCCACAGCGACTCACCTCGCAACGCCGCCATGAGGACCGACCCGTCGGGACCGATGCAGATGCCGCTCGGCGACGCCTGGTCGGTCGTCCACTGCCGCACGGGGTCGAGAAAGCCGTTCTGGCCGGCGATGCCCTCGACGTCGGGCCAGCCGTAGTTCGACCCGGGCGTGATGACGTTGAGCTCGTCCCACGTGTTCTGGCCGAACTCGCTGGCCCACATCTGACCGTTCGCACTCCAGGCGATGCCCTGGACGTTGCGGTGCCCGTACGTCCACACCCGCGACCCGGGGAAGGGGTTCCCGGGTGCCGGCTCACCGGACGTCGTGACGCGCAGGATCTTGCCGCCCAGGCTGTTCAGGTCCTGTGCCAGGCCAGTCCGCGCGGACTCTCCCGTGGTGACGTAGAGGAACCCGTCGGGGCCGAACTTGAGCCGGCCACCGTTGTGGATGCTGCCCTTCGGGATACCGGTGATGATCGGGTTCTGCGCGCCGAACCGGCCGCCGTCCAACGCGATCGTCACGACCCGGTTGTCGGAGCTGGCGGTGAAGTATGCGTAGAGCACCGGTTTCGTCGCGAACGTCGCCGGGTCGACCGCCAGCCCCAGCAGCCCGCCCTCACCGCCGGGGTCGACGCCCTCGACGGTTCCCACCGTCTCCACGCCACCGCCTCCCGGCGGGATCCGCTTGACCAGTGCGGTCTCGCGTTCGCTGACCAGCACCGCGCCACCGGGCAGCACCGCCCCGCTCCAGGGCACCTCGAGCCCGGTGGCGACGTCGGCCGGAGCGGAAAGAGCGGCCCGCGTCGCGGACGGCGCGGAGGGTGCGGACGTCGTCGAACCGGACGCCGTCGTGCTCGACGAGCCGGGTGTCGTCGCGCTGGACGTGGTTCCACTTCCGGTGGAGCCGGATCCGGACGTGCTGCACCCGGCGAGGGCCAGCGCGCCCAGCGCACCGGCGCCGAGAACGGCGCGGCGGGACAGCGGACCGGTCTGGGGCAGTCGGGGGGCACCAGGCATATCCGCTCAACGCGAAGCCGACCCGATATGTTCGCGCGGTGGCTCTTGTGACGATGCCCGACGCGTCGTGGGTGGCGGACACCGGCGAGGTTGCCGGGCTGGAGATCCTGACGTGGGACCTGCACGCGCCGCACCCGCGAGCGGACGAGATCGCCGTGGTCGTGCCGCCCTACCTCGACCCGCACCAGCGCCTCGAGCTGTTCGACACCTTGCCCCGGCTCGAGCTGGTGCAGCTGCTCACCGCGGGCTACGACAACGTCACCCCGCACCTTCCGGGCGGCGTCACCCTCTGCAGCGGCGGCGGCATCCACGACGCATCGACGGCGGAGCTCACGCTCACCCTGATCCTGACCTCATTGCGGGGCGTCCCCGACTTCGTCCGCGCCCAGGACCGGCGCGACTGGATCCCGATCCGGATCTGGCCGGCCCTTGCCGACCGCCGGGTGCTCGTCGTGGGCTACGGCCGGGTCGGGCGGGCGATCGCGCGGCGCCTGCTGCCCTTCGAGGTCGAGCTGACCGCCGTGGCCAGCCGGCCGCACGACGGCGACGACCTGGTCGACACCGTCCACGGCATCGACGAGCTGCCCGCACTGCTGCCTGTCCACGACGTCGTCGTCGTCATCACGCCGCTCACCGAGGCGACGGTCCGCCTGGTCGACCGGGAGTTCCTGACCCGGATGAAGGACGGCGCCCTGCTGGTCAACGTGGCCCGGGGCCGAGTGGCCGACACCGATGCGCTGGTCGCCGAGGCGGCGACCGGACGGCTGCGCGTCGCGGTGGACGTCACCGACCCCGAGCCCTTGCCGCCGGACCACCCGTTGTGGACCACCCCGAACGTCGTCATCTCACCGCACGTCGGCGGCGCCAGCACGGCGTTTCGCCCGCGCGCGGTGGCGCTGGTGAAGAGCCAGCTGGCCGCATACGCGGCTGGTCACCCGCTCGAGAACGTCGTGTCCGCCTGACCTCGCGACAACTCGGGTCAGCCGGTCCACTCACCGGTCGTCCAGGCCCGGTCGAGGACCTCGAGGTATGCGTCGAGCTCGAGTCCCTGCTCGGCCAGCCAGTGGTCGTCGGCGTACGTCCGCACGTAGCGCTCGCGGGGGTCGCACATGAGGGTGACGATGCTGCCGGCCTGTCCGCCGGCGCGCATCTCACACGCAATCCGCAGCGAGCCGTAGAGGTTCGTGCCCGTGGACCCGCCGGCGCGGATCCCGGTGCGTTGCTGGAGGAACCGCATCGCGGCGATCGAGGCGGCGTCGGGCACTCCCATCATCCGGTCGACAACCGTCGGGACGAAGCTCGGCTCGACCCGTGGTCGGCCGATGCCCTCGATCCGGGAGCCGCGTGCTCCCTCGGTGGACCGGTCCTCGAACGCGGGGAGGAACGCGGAGTTCTCGGGGTCGACCACCGCGACCCGGGTGGCGAGGCCCCGGTACCGCACGAACCGTCCGATCGTCGCGCTGGTCCCGCCGGTTCCGGCGCCGACGACGACCCAGGCCGGCACGGGATGACGCTCGTGAGTCATCTGGTCGAAGATCGACTCGGCGATGTTGTTGTTGCCGCGCCAGTCGGTGGCTCGCTCGGCGAACGTGAACTGGTCGAGGTAGTGACCGGACGTCGCGTTGGCGATGGCCCGCGCCGTGTCGTACACAGCGGTCGGGTCGTCGACCAAGTGGCAGCTGCCGCCCTCGCGCTCGATGAGGGCGACCTTCTCGGGACTGGTGGTTCGAGCCATCACCGCGACGAACGGCAGCCCCAGCATCCGTGCGAAGTAGGCCTCGGACACCGCGGTCGAACCGCTCGACGCCTCGGTTACGGTCGTGCCTGGACCGATGTCGCCGTTGCAGATCGCATAGAGGAACAGCGATCGCGCCAACCGGTGCTTGAGGCTGCCGGTCGGGTGGGTCGACTCGTCCTTGAGGTAGAGGTCGACATCCCAGCCGTCGGGTAGCGCCACCTGGACCAAGTGGGTGTCGGCGCTGCGGTTGGCGTCGGCGCTGATGCGGCGCACCGCCTCGTCGACCCAGGCGCGGTCCACCGGACGTCCCGCCGGAACGTCGACAAGGGATTGGACGCGAGCGGTGCGAACGACGTCCACACTCCGAGCGTAGAACCGTTACCGCTCGGGGGTGTCGGCTGAGTCTGGAGTCGAGCG
>DATLQE010000283.1:0-11207 GCA_035535335.1 Lapillicoccus sp.
TTCGACGGCAGCCAACCGTACCCGGGCCTCGAGCTCGACCAGGACCTCCGCTGGTCGGTGCTCTCGGCGCTCGGCGCGCTGGGCGACGCCACGGACGAGGAGATCGCCAGCGAGCTGGCCCGCGACGACACGAACGCCGGGCGTGAGAAGGCGTTCCACGCGCGGGCGGCCCGCCCAACCGCGGAGGCCAAGGCGGAGGCCTGGCGGCTCGCGGTCGAGGAGGACGGCCAGCCGAACGCCGTCATCGAGGCACTGTCGTCCGGGTGGAACCGCGCGCTGGACCAGTCGCTGCTCGCGTCCTACGTGCCGCGGTTCTTCGACGCGCTGCTGCCGGTGTGGAACGGGCGGTCGGCGGCGATCCGCGAGCGGATCATCGGCAAGGAGTACCCCCTGGCCTTCTACCCGCTCGGCTTGGCCAGTCCCGAGCTGATCGAGGCGACCGAGGCGTGGCTCGCGGCGAACGAGAGCGCGCCGCAAGCGCTTCGGAGGTTGGTGCTCGAGAAGCTCGACGCCGCCCGGACCGCCGTGGTGGCCCAGCAGTGCGACGCAAAGCGTGGTTGACCGCCTGAACGCCTTGGCCTCACACCTCGTCCCGACGGCGCTGCCAGAGCCGTGGGAGACGCTGGTCGGGGTGCCGCTGCGCATCGTCGTCATCCTGCTCGTCGCCGCCCTGGCCCGGTTCATCTCGCACCGGCTCATCGACCGGTACGTGAGGAACGCCAACAAGCGGCACATCGAACGGCTCAAGGCGCTCGGCACGGTCGGTGGCGTCATCGCCAGTGCGACCGGCTACGGCAGCGCGCGACACGACCAGCGGATCGCCACCGCCGCCACCATCATCAAGAGCTCGGTCTCTTTCATCATCGTCGGCACCGCGCTGCTGATGATCCTCGACCTGCTCGGCATCCCGCTCGCCCCACTGCTCGCCTCGGCGGGCGTCGCCGGCCTGGCCATCGGCTTCGGCGCCCAGAGCCTCGTCAAGGACACGCTGTCCGGCCTCTTCATGATCGTGGAGGACCAGTACGGGGTGGGTGACGTCATCGACACCGGGACGGTGGTCGGCACCGTCGAGGAGGTGACTCTGCGGATCACCCGCCTCCGTGACGGCGACGGCGTCGTCTGGTACATGCGCAACGGTGAGATCCTCCGGCTCGGCAACCGCAGCCAGGGCTGGTCGGTTGCCGTCGTGGACGTCCAGCTCGCCTACACCGAGGACGTCGCCCGTGTGACCGGGATCCTCGGCGCCGCCACGGAGTCGCTGGCCACCGAGGAGCCGTGGAAGGACCTGCTGCTCGACGCACCGTCGGTGACCGGGATCGAGTCGATGGCGCAGGGACTGGTGACCTTGCGCGTCACCGCGAAGGTCCGCGCCAATGAGCGTGACGCGGTGCAGCGAGAGCTGCGGACGCGGATCAAGTCGGCGCTCGACGCCCATGAGATCCGGATGCCGATTCCCACGCCGTACCCCGGTTCGGCCGGTTGACGCCCGCAAGAACTGCCAGCGCGTGGTCCGATGATGAATATGGCTACGCCCTAGGTAGCAGAACTGCTACCCTGGTCTGGTGACCACGATCCCTCAGAAGGAACTGCGCAACCAGGTCGGCGAAGTGCTGCGGCGGGTTGAAGCGGGCGAGCGGCTCACGGTCACCGTCTCTGGACGGCCCGTCGCCGAACTTTCCCCGGTTCACAGACGTCGATGGGTCAGCGGGACCGCATTAGCCCGGGTTTGGCGTGGTCCGGTGCCGCGCGACCTGGAGCAGGATCTCGAGCGCCTCGAAGCGGGGCTGACCGACCCCTTCGGCGGGTGAGAGTCCTCCTCGACACGTCGGTGTTGATCAGCGACGATCCTCCGTCGGATGTCGAAGCAGCCATCAGCGTCGCATCCATCACGGAGTTGCACTTCGGGGTCCTCGTCACCGACGACCCGGAGGAACGAGCCCGCCGAGCGGACCGGCTCGCGGCCGTCGAAGCGGCTTTCGACCCCATCCCGATCAGCGTGGAGATCGGGCGCGGCTGGGGTCGTCTGGCGGCGGCAGTCGCCCAGAGGGGTGGCCAGCCCCGTCGACGACAGATCGACCTGGCGATCGCGGCAACCGCCTTGGCCGAGGGGGTGCCGCTGTTGACTCACAACCTCGCAGACTTCGAGATCATCAAGGACCTCGTCGACGTGCAACGGCCCTAAGCAGTCACGATCCCGGCCGCCTACCTGGACCGCCCGAACTTGAGCGACTTGCCGGCCCTCAACCGGGCAGGATGTTGTGGTTGCGCCGGAACAGGTTGCCCGGGTCCCAGACGGTCTTGAGGGCGCGTAGCTGCTGGAGCGTCGCCGGTGGGTACATCCGGTCGACGAGCCGCGGATCAGTGTGGTCGGTGAACGTGCCACAGATCGCGTCGGCCCTGTCGCCGACCGGAGCCCACGCGGCCGCGGCCTGGGCCACGGCGCCGTCAGTCGCATCGGGTGGGAGGAACGAGATCCAATGGAGGAGCGCCTCCGCATTGCGCCACGTCAGGGGCGTGGCGTCCGGCGGGGCGTCCCCGAGCGCACCACCGAGGAAGCGAACCTCGAACAGCGACGCCGGGTTCGACGCGAGCGTGGCTGCGGCGAGCTCGATGGTGGCGTCGGCCAACGCACTGAAAACGCCGTTGGAGCTGGTCATCCGCGGCGGCTGGCCCGGCGGCACCGGGGACTCGGCGAGCGTGGCTGCATACGGCATCAGCGCGAGGTCGGCGGCACCGACCCCGTCGAGAGCCAGCAGGGGCGCCACGGCGTCGCGGGCCGCGTCCTCGTCGTCGCCGGCCCACAGCATCTCCACCATGGGCGGTAGCGCCGGACCCATCGGCGGTGGGTGAACGACCGTCACGCCGAGCTGGCGCGGGGCGGCGCGCATCGCGTCTCGGACGCCGCGGATCACGGCCACGAGGTCGCCGGCCTCGACCGGTGCCGTGCCGAACAAAACTCGGTCGAGCGGCGCGGCGCGGAAGTCGAGCCGGGTGGCGACGCCGAAGTTGCCGCCGCCGCCCCGGATCCCGAAGAACAGGTCGGGGTTCTCATCGGGCGACGCGGCGACCACCCGGCCGTCCGCCGTGACGATCTCGGCGCCGACCAGCTGGTCGACGGCGAGACCGACCGACCGCACCAACCACCCGACGCCGGCGCCCAGCGCGTTGCCGCCCACGCCGACCGACCTCGTGTCGCCGGAGCTGAGGGCGAGACCGTGGGGAGCCAGCGCGTCAGCGACCGCGCCCCACGTCGCTCCGGGACCGACGCTCACCACGCCTCCGTCCGCGATGTCGATGTGAGCCAAGGCGCTGAGGTCGACCAGCAATCCACCCGGGACGGATGCCCAGGCCCCGTGTCCCCCGCTGCGCACGGCCACGTCGACCGCCTCCGCGGCGGCCCAGCGGAGCGCCGCACCAACCTCTTGCGCGGACTCGGGCTGGACGAGGACGTCGGGCGCGACGCGCGGACCCGGCCAGCGCGTCGCCTCCGCGAAGGCCGGGTCGTGGCGGGTGAGCACGCCGCCCGGCTGCGTGGGCCGTAGCGTGTCGAGGTTTGTCATGTCGTCGCCTCCGTCATGATGCGATGTCGCGGAGGAGGCGCCTGGTGGGAGTCCCCGCCGCTAGCCGGGGTCCCCGCGAGGTATCGGAGCGGAGCGGAGAACCTCGTGGGGTGGTCTAACCGGCTTGCGGCTCCTCGAACGTGTTGACCATCGAGTGCGCCGCCCGGACAAGGTAGTCCCGCAGGACGACATCGTGGGTCTCGTCGAGCATTCCCTCGTCCCGGAGCGCGTCGACCGATGCCAGCATGTGCGTGAGCCAGCGGTCGCGCTGGGCCGGCGTCACCGCATACGGGGCGTGCCGCATCCGCAGCCGCGGGTGGCCGCGCTGCTCGGAGTACGTCGTCGGGCCGCCCCAGTACTGCTCGAGGAAGCCGAGCAGCCGCAGCTCGGCGGGACCGAGATCCTCCTCCGGGTAGATCGCCCGCAGCTCGGGGTCGGTGGCGACGCCCTCGTAGAAGCGGTGGACCAGCGCGGCGAACGTCGGGTGGCCCCCGACCTCGTCGTAGAAGCTCACCCAGCCATCCTGTCAGCCGCTCGAGAACCGGTGGGACCGCCCCGGGCGATCACGGTTCGGACACGGCGCGCGACGGATTTGGCTGGACTTCAGAAGTGGCCTCAGGCTTGAACGTGTGACGTCTTCGTCCCTCCTCGACCTGATTCCCCACCGCTCCTCCGACCGTGACGACGCCGACTGGTGGCGCAGCGCGGTCACCTACCAGATCTACCCCCGTTCCTGGGCCGACTCCGACGGCAACGGCGTCGGCGACCTGCCTGGGATCACGGCGCGACTTCCCTACCTGCGCGACCTCGGCGTCGACGCCGTCTGGATCTCGCCGTTCTACCGTTCGCCGATGGCGGACGCCGGCTACGACGTGGCCGACTACGAGAGCATCGACCCGATCTTCGGCAGGCTCACCGACGCCGACGCCCTCATCGCGCGGGCGAACCAGCTCGGACTCAAGGTCGTCGTCGACCTCGTCCCCAACCACACGTCGGACGAGCACGCCTGGTTCCGGGCCGCCCTGGCCGCGGCACCGGGATCGCCGCAGCGCGCGCGGTACATCTTCCGGGACGGCAAGGGGCCCGGCGGCGACGAGCCGCCGAACAACTGGCCGTCGGTCTTCGGCGGCATCGCCTGGACCCGCGTCACCGACGCCGACGGGCGACCGGGCCAGTGGTACCTCCACCTCTTCGACCGCAAGCAGCCCGACCTCAACTGGGCGAACCCGCAGGTGCGCGCCGAGTTCCTCGACATCCTCCGGTTCTGGCTGGACCGCGGCGTGGCCGGGTTCCGGGTCGACGTCGCGCACGGGCTGGTCAAGGACCCGGCCCTGCCCGACTGGCACGGTGCACTGCGGTTGCTGGACTCGGGAGAGAACGACCTTGCGCCCGACCAGCCGCGCCACCCGTTCTGGGACCAGGACGGCGTGCACGAGATCTACGAGGAGTGGCGGGAGGTCCTCGACGAGTACGACGACCCCGCTCGCGTCCTGTGTGGCGAGGCGTGGGTGCAGCCGGTGGAACGGCTGATGCGCTACGTCCGCCCGACCGAGCTGCACCAGTCGTTCAACTTCGACTTCCTCGAGTGCCCGTGGGACGCGCCGGAGCTCGTCGCGACCATCACCGAGTCCCTCGCGGCCGCTGCCTCCGTCGGCGCGCCGACGACGTGGGTGCTGTCGAACCACGACGTGGTCCGCCACGCGTCCCGCCTCGGGCTGCCGGCGAACCGCGGGCGTATCAACGGTATTCGCGCCGCGGACCCGCAGCCGGACACGCAGCTCGGCCTGCGGCGGGCCCGGGCGGCAACGACGCTGATGCTCGGACTCCCAGGCGCCGCATACCTCTACCAGGGCGAGGAGCTCGGCCTCCCCGACGCGACGACGCTCCCCGACGAGGTGCGTCAGGACCCGGGCTTTCTTCGAACGAACGGCAGGGAGACCGGTCGGGACGGCTGCCGCATACCGTTCCCGTGGTCGGCCTCCGGACCAACGCTCGGGTTCGGCCCGACCGAGGCGGCGTGGCTCCCCCAGCCGGCCGGATACCGGGATCTGGCCGTCGACCGCCAGGAGGGCGTCCCGGGGTCCACCCTGGAGCTGTACCGGCGGCTCCTCGAGCTGCGGCGCGGGTATGCGTTGGGCTCGGGGGCGCTGCGGTGGTTGGAGGCGTACGCCGACGTCCCGCACGTGGTCGCCTACCGCTCCAAGGGCAGCGACCGTGAGGACGTCTCGGTGCTCGTGAACCTCGGGCCGGCCCCGGTGGTGCTTCCGGCGGGCGCGCGCGTCCTGGTGACGTCCGATGACCTGACCGCCGACGGGGCGGTGCCGACCGACACGGCGGTGTGGTTCACCGACTGACTGTGGACAACGGACGGGGCGGGTCCGACGTGGTGTCTAGCGTCGGGTCATGCCTCGGTTGGCGGTCCGCCCTGACGATCTGGGGGACGCAGCTGCCGTGAGCGGCGGCGAGGCCTCGTCGCTCCAAGCAGCCGGGCGGCTCGTTGCCTTCGCAGCGAGCGAGGGGGTCGGCTCGCTGGGTTCTGCCGACAGCGTGCTCATCGCCGCACTCGAGGGCTACGGACACGTCGAGTCGGCCGTGGCCTCCACGCTGTCGGAGGCGGTCGCCGTGCTGTCCCGCGCCCTGACGTCCGGTGCGGCCGCGTATGCGGGCGCCGACTCGGGCGAGGCTGTCGCCTTCGGGAGCGGCTACGGCGGCGGGCCGTGAGGCCCGGATCGGGCGGCGCCCTCGAGGCGTTGCCGATGCCGTTGGGAGTGCCCGGCGGCTTGTGGGCGGCGGCGGCCGCGCTGCGGGCGGCCGCCGCCTCGGTCGGCGGCGGGCCGCTGGCTGGCTCGGGCGGCCGCCTGCCGTCGCTGGAGAGGTGGACGGGAGAGGCAGCGGCGACGGCAGCGGCCGAGCTGGACGCGGTCGCGCAGCTCGAGCAGGCCGTGGTCGACCGGCTGAGCCGGGCCGCCGCGGTGCTGACCACCTACGGCGACGAGCTCGACGCCACTCAGCGCACCGTGGCCTCGCTGCAGGCCTCGTGGACCGCCGTGCTGCCCGCCGATCCGCTGGCCCCGCTTCCGGACGGCGCGCTGGCGGCGATCGCCGGCACCTACGGAGTAGTCACGGCCGATCTGCAGCTCTCGGTCGGTGTCGCCGCCCATCGACTGCGCTCCCTCGTCGGTGAGGTGGTCGCCACCGATGACGACGGACGGCGCGGCCCTCGGCTGCTCGGCTGGGCCGACCCGCCGCCGTCGGAGGCGGCGGTCCGCAGCGCCGTGCACACTGCTCTACCCCTGGTGACGGATGCGCTCGCGCAGCGCGACGCCTCCGAGCTCGTGGAGCTCGTCGTCGGCGACCTGGAGGCGCTTCGGTACGGAGATCGGGATGCGGCCGGTCGAGCGGTGGCTCGGCTCGGCGCTCGGGTCCGTGATCCGATCGTCGCTCAGGCGCTGTGGTCGCGGCTCGAGCCGAACGGCACCTCCTGGCTGCTCGCCGCCGTGTCGGGTGGCGGCTCAGCAGCACTGACCGTGTCGCTGGGGACCGCCCTGGCGGTCGCGGCGAACCCGCGGTACGCGACGGGCCTGGACCCGGTCACTCGGGATCGGTTCGACGCCTGGCGTGAGCCGTGGTTGGTGCGAATGGCGAGTCGGCTTGCCGCTGGCGGCGATTCGTCGGCGGGCGGCCCACTGGGTGGCGCATGGGCGCAGGGGGTGCTGCTGACCGGTGCGCGAGAGGCGGGGCTGAGCCCGGGGGTCCGGTATGCGGCCACGGTCGCCCTCGCCGTCGTGGCGGCCGATCGGACCGCTCGGACCAAAATCGTCGGCTCCGCCGACACGGGACCCGACGATCCGGTCGTCGCCGTCGCCCGCGCCATCGAGCACGACGCCGACGCGGTTCGCGCCTGGCTGCTCGCGCGCTTGCCGGGACCGGGGCAGCAGATGGTCGTTGACCACCTCGTCTCCGGGCGGTACGGCTCCATGGACCCGCACCTCGCGGCCGATTCACTGGCGGCCGTCTCAGACCTGGCCGTCGCGGCCGGCGGCATTTCGGCCGAGCGATCCGCCATCACACTGGACGCCGCGTTCCTTGCGGCGGTCGGACGGGAGGCTGCGAACACTCCCGAGCCCCAGACCTACCAGGTGGCCTTGGCCCCCGCGCTGGGCCAGGTCGGGGCCGTGCTCGCTCGGCACCCTGACGCGGTGACCGCCGTGCTCGACGACAGCGCCGGCCCGGGCGTCGACGCCGCCGCCGCTTTCGAGGCCGACCGCCTGACCAGACCGGCTCGAGATCCGCGCGCCTGGGAGGTCGTCCTCCCGGACCGACCGACGGCCGCCGCCCTTCTCGGGGTGCTGGCCTTCGACGGGCTTCCACCCAATCGTGTCGGGTCCGGCACTGGTTCCCGCGAGTTCGAGAGCGCGCCGGCCCTCGCGCTGGTTCTCGGCTCGCTCGGCCAGCGCCTGGAACAGGATCTCGCCGACGCGGTCCGGGCCGACCACGCGGGAGACACGCACGCGCTCGACGCCGCTTCACGACGGCTCGGCGAGACGGTCGGGTTCACGCTGACGGCTGCGGGTGACGCGCTCGCCCGACGCGACGCCGACACTGACGCGCGCAACCGGATCCTCGCCGGACTGGGCGAGTCGGCGGTCGGCAAGGTGCCCATCCCGGGAGCCGCGGGACGGCTCGCCACGCCGCTGGTCAAGGCGGTCGCCAATCGGCTCATCACGACCGCCCTGCCGACCGACGCGGAGTCCACCCAGCGCCGCGCTACGGCACAGGCGACCGACCACACCGCCGACGCCGCCTTTGCTGACGTTCGGGCGCTGGTCAGCCGAGCCCAGCCCTGGGGTCCGGACCAGTCGCCGCAACGCTGGGCGGCCAGGCGGGACGGTGTGCGCTTCTGGGACGACGCAGGGATCCCCCACTCCGAGGCGTCGATGACGACGGAGCAGCGCCGAGCGTTCACCGCCTGGCGTCAGGAGGTCGGCCTGACCGTCTACGACACGGCACCCGCGGTGGTCCGCGACGGAGTCGAGGCCGGGGTGCAAGCCGCGGTGAGGTCGCCGTCGTGAGCCGCGGCCACGCCCGACCGGGTGGCCGGCCGCCGTCCCGGCTCCGGGCTAGCTCTCGCGCGCGCGCTCCGCCTGCACGGCCTCGGGGACGACGCCCTTCCAGTCGACCGGGGTCCACGCCTCGGAGGACACCCATTCGCTGCCGCACGCCTCGCACGCGAAGAGCAGGTTCGCCCCGAGCCGCTCACCCGACGTGGACCAGGAACACCGCGCCTGACACGGCGAGATGCTCAGCTGCCGTGAGACGTCCACATCCCGGATTCTTCCATCCGGGCTGAAGGACCCGGTCCGCCGAACGGCTCGGAACGCCCGCGCCGTACGGCCGAGGATCACTTCCTAGACTCGAGGTGATGAGCACCAAGGGAGACGCCGAGCGCCTGGCCGCACCCGGCGCGGCGTCAGGCGTCTTCTCACCCGCATACCGGCTCATCTCCGTCGCCGTCGTCGCGATGGTGACCATCGTCGCCTTCGAGTTCATGGCCATCGCGACCGCCATGCCGGCTGCGGCGGAGGAGCTTGGTGCGGTCCGCAGCTACGGACTGGCCTTCTCGGTCATGCTCACCGGACAGCTGTTGGGAATCGTCCTGGCCGGGGTGTGGTCCGACCGGTCCGGCCCGCTGCCCGCGGTCTACGCGGGTCAGCTCCTCTTCGCCGGCGGTGCCGCCATCTGCGGGATGGCGACGTCCTTCTCCGTTCTGCTCGTGGGCCGGGCGGTGACGGGCCTGGGAGCCGGTCTGGTGGTCGTCGTCATCTACGTCATCGTCGGCCGGGTCTATCCGACGGAGCTGCGTCCGAAGGTCTTCGCGTGGGTGTCGGCCGCGTGGGTGCTTCCGTCGCTGGTCGGGGCACCCCTCGCCGGGTGGCTGAGCACGGCCTTCACCTGGCGGTTGGTGTTCTGGGTGGTCGTCCCCCCGGCGTTGCTGACCCTGCTGATGATCGTCAGCCAGCGTCAGGCGATCTCCCGCGCCGGAGACACCGGGGCCAGCAACGGGTCCGAACGGGCGGCGCATCGACGAACCGCCGGAGCCGGAGTCCTCGTCGCGCTGTCGGCGGGACTCGTACAGCTCGGCACCCACGACCAGGTTCGGCTGCTCTCGTGGGAGACGGTCGCCGCGGTCGCCGGCGTGGTCGGGCTGCTTGTTGTCACGCCGCGGCTGCTGCCGCGCGGCACCCTGCGGATGGCCGTCGGGCTGCCGTCGGTCATCTTCAGCCGGTTCCTGCTCAACGCGGCGTTCAACGGGACCATCACCTACATCCCGCTGATGTTCACCCAGGAGCGCGGGGCCAGCCTCGCCGTGGCCGGGATCGTCATCTGTGTCGGGTCGCTCGGCTGGTCGACGGGATCCTGGATCCAGGGTCGGGCGTCCTTCACCGGCCGGCGCTGGGTCCTCGTCTCTGCTGGAGGCGGCCTGGTCGCGCTCGGAGCACTGCTCATGGTGCTCATCACGGCGACCGGACTCGACGTGTGGTTCTTCGCGTTCGCGATGGTCTTCGCGGGGCTCGGAATGGGGCTGGGCTCGACCAGCCTCTCGGTGATCCTCCTC
This sequence comes from Lapillicoccus sp., assembly GCA_035535335.1. Lineage (GTDB taxonomy): Bacteria > Actinomycetota > Actinomycetes > Actinomycetales > Dermatophilaceae > Lapillicoccus. The sequence goes on from DATLQE010000283.1 coordinate 10,177, forward strand.
GACCTCGTGCCGCTGTCGGAGCACAGTCCCGCGTCGGCGGCCCTCCAGCTGTCTGACGTCCTCGGCAGCGTTCTCGGGATCGCCGCCGCCAGCGCCATCTTCGCCACGCTGCACACGACCGAGGGCGACCGGCACACCTACGTCGTGATCTGGTCGGTCCTCGCCGCCGTTGCCGCGCTGGTCGTCGTCAGCGGCCGCCGGTGCGTCGCCCCTCAGCGCACCAGCACGTGACCGTGCGGTGAGCTGAGCCGGGTCCAGCGACCGTGCGCGACGACCGCGCACCGTCCGGCCGGCTCGAGGAACCCCAAGGTGTACGCGGCGAACGCCGCCCCCGCGGGTACCGGTGGCGCGGTCTCGGTGAGCCGGCTCCAGACGCGATGGCGTAGGTCGGCCACCGCCGCCCCTCCCGAACCGACCGAGGCGCCCCGAGCCACCTCGGCGATGCCGGCCCGCGCGGCGTCCGCCAGCACGGAGGCCTCCAGCGACCCGACCGGCTCCCAGCCGCCCCGGGGTGGGCTCATCGCCGCCCACGGCGTCTGGACCGAGACCGGCGGGAGCTCCAGACCGTCGCTCGCCTCGCGCGCCAAGCGGTCGGTGACCGCGGCGAGTGACACCGTGGTATCGACGGTCACCGGCCGGGTCAGCCGCATCGTGCGCAGTCCCATGACGGCGCCGTCCCCCATGAGGCCGCGGCCGGGAAGCACGCCGGCGTATGCCGCCAGCACCAACCCTTCGGCCTGGAACCGGACCGCGCCCTCGTCGTCGAGCGCCCGGGCCCGGCTCACGAAGGTGCGCAGGTCCGCATACCCCTCGTCGTCCAGGAAGAGCCGGCCCTGCGAGGTCACCGCCCTCGCCACCGGAAGGGCACCGCCGGCCCGCGCATCCCCTCGAGGATCGCCCTCTCGTCCGGGCGCATCCGGCGCGGCCGCGAGGCGGCGAAGTCGTAGACCACCAGGCTCGTCTCGGCCCGCGCGTAGTGGCCCTTCCCCAAATCCTCGGGATCGCGCACGTCGTACCCGAGGTCGAAGCCG
>DATLQE010000284.1:0-2466 GCA_035535335.1 Lapillicoccus sp.
GCGGCGGCCTCGCCCTGCAGATCGGCTTCGGGGCGGGACTCGTGTATGCGGCGCAGGTCGTCGTCATCCCCTAGGTTTTCCAAGAACCCCACTACAGAAGGAGCGACACGCATGGCGCAGAGCGAACAGGAGATCCTCGAGGGTCTGGCCGAGATCGTCAACGAGGAGACCGGCATCGAGACCGACCAGGTCGAGCCGGAGAAGTCCTTCACCGACGACCTCGACATCGACTCGCTGTCGATGATGACGATCGTCGTCAACGCCGAGGAGAAGTTCGGCGTCAAGATCCCCGACGACGAGGTCAAGAACCTCAAGACGGTCAACGATGCGGTGAGCTACATCGCCACGGCGCAGGGCTGACCCCGCCCGCAATACGACCGACGACCAGGGCAGCGTCCGGGCGACCGGCCGCTGCCGTGGTCCGGTCTGCGATTGCGTCACAGCTCCTCCTGACTCGCCAGTAGCCCGCTTCCCGGGGTAGAAACGAGAGCGAACGGGCATACCCTGCCTGGACCGGCCGAAGGAGCTTCACATGTCGTCCTCATCTGACCCGCGCATCGTCGTCACCGGAATGGGGGCCACGACCCCACTCGGCGGGTCCATCACGGAGACGTGGGACGGCATCCTCGCCGGCCGCAGCGGTGCCCGGCCGATCGATGCCGACTGGGTGACCAAGTACGAGCTGCCGGTGACCTTCGCCGCGCAGATCGCCGTTCCCCCGGCGGAGGTCCTCGCCCGCCACGAGACCAAGCGGCTCGACCCGTCGTCGCAGTACGCGCTCATCGCGTCGCGGGCCGCGTGGGAGGACGCCGGCGCGCCCGAGATCGACCCGGAGCGGCTCGGCGTCGTCATGGGCTCCGGCATCGGCGGTGTGTGGACGCTCCTGGACCAGTGGGATGTGCTGCGCGAGAAGGGCCCGCGCCGGGTCTACCCGCTCGCGGTTCCCATGCTCATGCCGAACGGCCCCGCCGCTGCAGTGTCGCTCGCCCTCGGGGCCCGCGCCGGCGCGCATACCCCCGTCAGCGCCTGCGCATCGGGCGCCGAGGGCATGGCGTATGCGGCGGAGATGATCCGCTCCGGCCGCGCCGACGTTGTCGTCGCGGGGGGCGCCGAGGCGGCGATCCATGCGCTGCCCATCGCCGGTTTCGCGGCGATGCAGGCCTTGTCAACCCGCAACGACGAGCCGGAGAAGGCGTCCCGTCCCTACGACACGGGACGTGACGGCTTCGTCCTCGGCGAGGGTGCGGCGGTCATCGTCCTCGAGAGCGAGGAGCACGCCAAGGCTCGTGGAGCGCAGATCTACGCCGTCCTCGCGGGCATCGGCATGTCCGCCGACGCCCACCACATCACCGCGCCCGAGCCCAACGGGGCCGGAGCGTCGCGGGCCATGAAGCAGGCCGTCGAGTCGGCCGGGCTCTCGCTCGGCGACATCGGCCACATCAACGCCCACGCGACCTCGACCCCCGTCGGAGACGTGGCGGAGGCGAACGCGATCGTCCGGGCCTTTGGCGAGGAACTGGCCGAAGGGATCCCGGTGTCCGGCACCAAGTCGATGACCGGCCACCTCCTCGGCGCGGCGGGCGCACTCGAGGCGCTGCTGACGATCCTCGCGGTCCGCGACCGGGTCGCACCCGCGACGATCAACCTCGACGACCTCGATCCGGCCATTCCGCTCGACGTCGTCCACGGCGAGCACCGGAAGCTGCCCGATGGCGACGTCGCGGCGATGGACAACTCGTTCGGCTTCGGCGGCCACAACGTCGCGCTGGTCTTTACCAACGCGTGAGGTCCTGCGGCCTGGCTCAGCCGACCTTGTGCAGCCACCGCACCGGAGCGCCGTCCCCGGCGTAGCGGAACGGCTCGAGCTCGCGGTCCCAGGCGCCGCCGAGCACAGTGTCCAGCTCGCTCTCCAGTGTGCCCGCGTCACCGCCGGCCCGGGCCACCGCGGCGCGAATCTGGTCCTCGTGGACGAGGGCGTCGCCGATCGTGGACACCCACGTGTGGTGGATCCCGAGCGACGGGGTGTAGGACCACCTTGAGCCATCGACGCCAGGTGACGGTTCCTCCGTCACCTCGTACCGCAGGTGGTCCCACCCGCGCAGGGCACTGGCCAGTCGCGCGCCGGTTCCGGCGTCCGCCGCCCACGAGAGCTCGGCCCGGACGAGACGCGGACCGGCCGGCTGCGGCGTCCAGTCGAGACTGACGCGGTGGCCGAGCACCGACTCGAGCGCCCAGCCGACGTGCGGGCACAGGGACATCGGGGCGGAGTGCACATACACCACGCCCCGAGTGGTACGCGGCGAGGCGTCAGCCTGCGAGGACATCCGGTTCTCCTTCGCGTGCGAGGGACGTCTTCCCCACGAACCTCGCCACGAGAACCGGCGGTCTACCGCATACCGCGTTCATTCTGCCTCATCGGGCACTTCGACACCATCAGCCCCACGATGAGGGTCCGACGTGTCGCCC
>DATLQE010000285.1:0-5887 GCA_035535335.1 Lapillicoccus sp.
CCCGCTGCACCGGTCCGGCCGGTTCGTCGAGCAGTCGCTGCGCGGAGGCGAGGGCGGCACTCGTGCGGCCGCGAGCCAGCCACAGCAGCGAAAGCCCGGGCTGCGGCTCGAACCCGTGGCTGCCGGCCTCAGCGTAGGAAGTCTCCGCCGCGTCGAGGTCACCGAGGGTCCGCAGCACCTCGCCGCGTTCGTACAGGGACAGGCCGATCGCGAGGTCGAGGTGCTCGGCCCGGTAACGCTCGGCGGCCAGGTCGAGCTCGTCGAGCGCCTCACGGAATGCGCCCTGCGCCCGTAGGACCTGCCCGCGGTGAACGGCGCACTGACCGGTGAAGGGCACCAGGTCGGGTTGGGCTTCGCACCATCGGTTGAGCGCCTCGGTCCACTGGGTCATCCGGCGGTAGTCCGAGATCTCCTGGCAACCCTCGATCATCGCGCAGTAGATGTTGCCCGAGCCGATCGGCGAGACCTCACCGGCAGCCAGCCCGACCATCGCCTCGTCCAGCAACGTCAACCCCTCGGGCACCTGCCCCGAGTAGATGAGCATCCGTCCCTGGCTGACCAGTCCGAATGCGGTGAGGTCGCCGTTTCGCCAGCGTTGGCCGATCGCCAACACCTGCCGGCCGCAGTCGGCCGCGCTGGCGATGTCACCCGCGCCGAGGTGGCGGTAGAACTGGTGCATCAGGAAGAAGCCCCGAGCCTCGGCGTCCTCGGGCTCGCCCTCGAGCAGCCGCAGCCCACGGGCGACCCAGCCCCCACCAACCGCCACGTTGCCAGAAGTGTTGTGTACGTACGCGATCCACTGCGCGTCCATTGCCGCCGCCACCCGTTCACCGGCGGTGCTGTGGAGCGAGAACGCCTGCTGCCACGCGCGGATCGCGCTGTCTCGATCGGCCACGAGGTATGCCGCGGTGGCCAGCGAGTGCCAGTCGACCGGTGTGAGCGTGCCGGGGTCGGCGCGCCCGAAGTGGTCGCGCGCCGTGGCCCACGCCCGGTCGGCGAAGGCCTTCCGACCGGACTCGAGGTCGCTGGTGGTCTGGCGACCGCCGGCGACGTCCCTGGTGTCGCCCATGGTGCTCCTCCGTTCTCGGAGGATACGCGCGTCGTCAGGTCGTGACCGCCGAGATCGCGTAGCTCCGGCTCACTCCGGACCGCCCCGCGATGTGCCGGGCTACGTAGTCGGCGTCCCGGCCGGCGCCGTGGATCGTCATCGAGACCGCCGCGGACTGGAAGCACAGTCCGGCGAAGTAGAGGCCTGGCGCGTCGTCGACGACGCCCCGGAGCTCCCGCGGCCATCCGTCGTCGCCGAACACTGGCACGTCGACCCAGCCGAACACCTGACGGAATCCCGTGCACCACACGACCGTGCCGGCATCGACGACCCGGCCGTCGTCGAGGAGCGGGCGTCCGTCCTGGACGCCCGCCACCCGCCCGCGGACCCAGTCGACGCCGGACCGTTCCAGGTCCGCCTGTTGCACGCGGATTCGCGGGCCTCCGTGCTGGCGGAAGTGGTCCATCTGCTTGCGGCCCAGGGGGTTTCGGCGGTTGAGGACGTGGGCGAAGAGGACGAACAGGATGAACGGGTACATCACCTTGGCCAGGGGCGAGCCGTAGGCCACGGGGAGCTGGCCCGTGTCGCGGCCGACGAGGACGGTGTCGTGGGTCTCAGTCGCTTCGTAGGCGATGTCGCAGCCCGAGTGCGAAGCGCCGACGACGAGCACTGTGCCCGCGGCCAGCTGGGACGGGCGCCGGTACTCGCTCGAGTGCAGCTGCCGGATCCCCGGGTCGAGCTGGTCCGCGAAGTCGGGGACGAGTGGGGTCCGCCCGAACGTCCCCGTCGCCACCACGACGTTGTCGGCCTCGATGCGTCCGCCCGAGGTGGTGACGACGAATCCGCCGTGGTCACCGGCGGTGAGCCGCTCGACGCGCGTGCCGAGCCGCACGGGCAGGGCGAATTGCGCGGCGTACGCCTCGAGGTAGTCGGCGAACTCGTCCTTGGTCGGCGTATGCCATGCCGGACCCGGGAAGGGCATGCCCGGCAGCGCGTCGGCCCAGGCCGGGGTGAACAGGGTCAGGCTGTCCCACTGGTTGCGCCAGCAATCGCCGACCCGGCTCTCCGTGGCGAGGACGAGGCACGGGCGCCCCAGCCGCTTCAGCTGGTAGGCGGTGGACAGGCCGGCCTGGCCGGCCCCGATGATCACGGTTTCGAGGTGTTCGGTACGCACAGCGTGCTCCTTGGTGGCGCGGTGGGGCGGCCGTAGCGCACGCTCCACAGGAGCATCAGCGCCGACGTGACCGCGTAGAAGGTGTGCAGCAGCCAGATCGGGCCGGGCGGCAGGTGGAAGACGTAGAGCGAGTAGAAGGCGTTGCCGACGTTGGCCAGGACGAGGTTGCTGCGTGAGTAGGACGCCAGGTCCCTGGTGCGGGCGGCCTTGCCCAGCATCGGCAGCATGCTCATGGCGAACACGATCGTCGCCACGGAGCCGGCGGCCACTGGAACGGAGCTGTCCATGCCTCCAAGCGTCGGTGTGCGGCGGGGTGGCTCGCGTCGGGTGACTCACCCATTTCCCCAAGGGCAAGGATGGGTGAATCCACCCATGGGGCCTGGTGGCACGCTGATCTCCATGGCCGCCTCAACGTGGGAGGAGCTGACCGCCGAGCTGGACGACGAGGACCTGGCTCTGCTCACCGCATACCGGACCGCTGTCCGCGCGATGCCCGAGGTGACCGAGAAGGTCTCGAGGACCGAGGTCGCGTACCTCGTCAAGCGGCAGTTCACGTCGGGCTACATCCGGAACCACTACCTCGAGATCGCCGTCCACCTGACGCGCGAGGCCGATCACCCGTTGCTGCGCGCCCGGTTCCCGACGACCACGAAGGTGACGACCCACCGGCTCACCCTGACCAGACCCGACCAGATCGACGACGCTCTCCTCGCGCTCGTCGACGAGGCCCGGGAGACCGTCGGGCCCGGGACACGCTGAGATCGACCCGTTCGATGTCGTGTGGCGGACCTCGGTGACATCGTGGGCGACATGACCGACGTCGATCAACGACCGCGCGAGCGGCCCCCGAACGAGAAGACGTTCTTCGGGCAACCCCGCGTTCTGGCCAACCTGTTCGGCGTCGAGCTGTGGGAGCGGTTCAGCTTCTACGGGATGCAGGGCATCCTCCTGCTCTACCTCTACTTCCCGACCGACCAGGGCGGTCTGGGAATCTCCCAGGACACGGCAGTCGGAGTCGTCGGCGCGTATGGCGGCCTGGTCTACCTGAGCACCATCGCCGGCGGGTGGGCGGCCGACCGCCTCATCGGCTCCGAGCGCACCTTGTTCTACGCGGCCGTCCTCGTCATGGCCGGCCACATCGCCCTTTCCGTCCTCCCCGGAACTCTCGGCGTCGGTGTGGGGCTGGTCCTCATCGCGATCGGCAGCGGCGGAGTCAAGGCCAACGCGACGTCCCTCGTCGGCACGCTTTACTCCGAGGAGGATCCGCGCCGAGACGCGGGCTTTTCGATCTTCTACCTGGGCATCAACCTGGGTGCGCTCCTCGGTCCCTTGCTCACCGGCTGGCTGCAGACCAGCTACGGCTTCCACATCGGGTTCGCCGCAGCCGCGGTCGGGATGGCGATCGGGTTGATCCAATACACGATTGGTCGCCGTCAGCTGTCCGAGGCCGCCAATGAGGTTCCCGACCCGCTGCCGAACCAGAAGCGCCTCTGGTATGCGCTGGGCATCGCCGCCGGCGCGGTCATCATCGCGGTGCTTGCCGTCACCGGCGTGCTCCGGGCGACCAACCTCGACCAGGCCGTCATCATCGTGATCCTCGCGTCGACGCTCGCCTACTTCATCGTGATCCTCACCAGCCGCCACGTCACGGCGGTCGAGCGCAAGCGCGTGATCGCGTTCATCCCGATGTTCATCGCCAGTGCGGCGTTCTGGTCGCTCTACCAGCAGCAGTTCACCGTGTTGACCGTGTATTCCGATTACCAGCTCAACAGCGACATCTTCGGATGGACGATGCCGATCTCCTGGGTGCAGTCGATCAACCCGGTGTTCATCATCATCCTGTCCGGAGTGTTCGCGGCCATCTGGACCAAGCTGGGCGACCGGCAGCCGCCCACCCCGCTCAAGTTCGCCGCCGGAACGGTGGTCATGGGCATCGCCTTCCTGCTGTTCATCCCGATGGCCAGCACCCAACCGAACTCCGCGCCGCTGCTCGGCCTCATCGGTGTGATCTTCGTCTTCACGATCGCCGAGCTGCTGCTCTCCCCCGTCGGACTGTCGTTGGCGACGAAGTTGGCACCGGAGGCGTTCAAGACCCAGATGGTCGCGCTGTTCTTCTTGTCGGTGGCCCTCGGCACCGCACTCTCAGGGACGCTGGCCCAGTACTACTCGACCGACACTCAGGTGCCCTACTTCGGCATCCTCGGCGGCGTGGCCATCGTCATCGGAATCGCCCTTGCCCTGATGACGCCCTGGCTCGAGCGGCTCATGGGCCGAGTCCGCTGACTTCGCGACGTGCAGCAACGGGGTATGCGTTGACAGACTGACCCGGTGCCCGAGCTGCCCGAGGTCGAGAGCGCCCGGGCGGCCATCGAACGAGCGGCGCTGGACCGCCCGATCGCGGACGTCGACGACACCGACACCTATGTCTGCCGCCCCCACGCGCCGGGCGAGATCCGCGCCGCGCTCGTCGGCCGCTCCCTTACCGCGGCCAACCGTCAGGGCAAGTCGATCTGGTGCGACACCTCGGGACTGGACGGCTCGCACACCCCTGGCCCGGAGCTGGCCATCCACCTCGGCATGAGCGGCCACGTCATCGTCACCGAGCTGGCGGGCGCCCTCACCGAGGGCGGCGACTGGCTGGCGAACGAGCGCCGCCGGTCGTATGCGCGCAACCCCAAGAACCCGGCGTGGAACCGGTTCCGGATCACCTTCGCGGACGGCGGGGAGCTGCGCCTGTTCGACCCGCGGCGCCTGGGACGGGTGCGCCTCGACGCGAACCGGGCGACGCTCGGGCCGGACGCGGAGCAGATCTCGCTCTCGGAGTTCCGGGAGCGGCTCGGCCGGGGCACCGCTGCGGTCAAGGCTCGGCTGCTGGACCAGTCCGTCGTGGCCGGCGTCGGGAACCTCCTCGCCGACGAGACCCTCTGGCAGGCGCGCATCTCGCCCCGCCGGCCGGCCGACGAGCTCACCTCCGACGAGCTGGCCCACCTCCGCCGGGCCTTGCGCGCGGCAACGCGGAGGGCGCGCCAGCGCGGAGGCGTCCACACGGGGACCTTCGTCGAACACCGCCGGCGCGGCGGCCACTGTCCGCGGTGCGGCACCGAAGTGGAACGCGCGACCGTCGGTGGTCGCACGACGTTCTGGTGCCCACTCGAGCAGACCTGACCAGGGTGTGCACACCGACGGGCGTTGGTCGCCGTTCTTGGGCCGCACAGGGCCGTTGAGGCACGAACGCTCGTCGGTGTGCCGCCGTTAACGAGTCAGTCGGACATCCCGCGTTGGGCGAGCTCCTGCTTGGCGGCCCAGGCCCGGATGTCGCCGCGTTCCAGGGCAACCGCCAGCAGGTCGGGGAACGCGTCGGGCGTGCAGGCGAACGCGGGCACGCCGAGCTCGGCCAGGTCGCCGGCCAGCGCCCGGTCGAAGGCCGGCGCGCCGTCGTCGGAGAGCGCGAGCAGGACGACGACCTGGATCCCGGCGCTGAGCATCTGCTCGATCCGGGAGAGCATCTCGTCGCGGATGCCGCCCTCGAAGAGGTCGGAGACGAGCACGAAGAGGGTGTCGGTCGGTCGCGTCACGATTCCCTGGCAGTAGGCGATGGCCCGGTTGATGTCCGTACCGCCGCCCAGCTGCGTCGCGAACAGCACGTCGACCGGGTCGGCCAGCTG